>NZ_BAAACH010000052.1:0-699 GCF_039521405.1 Clostridium sartagoforme | reverse complement strand
ATACTAATATTTTTATGGGCTTTAGGTTGTTCTATAGATAAACCTTCTAATAACCATCTAAGTTCTCTAGCTGAAATATCTTTTACTCCTTCGGAGTCTTTCGGCCATTGAAATTTCATTTTTTCTACAAGTTTTTTGGTAAGCAATATAAATCCATCATTGTCCCATCTAAGAATCTTTATAGAATTTTTGCTTTTATTGCAAAATATAAATAAACATTTTGGAGTAAATGGATCTAGATTAAATTTTAGGCTGACCAGTGCTGAAAGACTATCAATCTGCTTTCTAAAATCCGTAGCGCCGCAGGCTATATGAATATGTTCCACACCATCAGCTATATTATTTAACATACCGAAACTAGAGCAGCTAAAACTTCTGCTATATCATCCCTTTTAATATTCTTAGATATTTCTAATTTAAAACCGTTGTAGTTTAAGGTAATTGAACCTCCGTTATCGATATTTTTCTTTTTAGGTTCTAATGATACCTCAGCCCATTCAACTGAATTATCTCCAACAAGTTCATTAGAGCTATTATTTAGTTTCCTGATCCAATAATAATATTGACTAGCACTAACATTATTTTCTCCACACCAAGCTTTTACATTTATTCCGCTTGCTTGGCAAGCTTTTATTCGTTCTGCCCATATTTGGGCTAAATTATTTTTCCTAGACATAAATAAAATACCCTCCACTATTT
>NZ_BAAACH010000051.1:0-572 GCF_039521405.1 Clostridium sartagoforme | reverse complement strand
TTCCTCTACCAGTAATTGTGAATACATCTTCTACTGGCATTAAGAATGGCTTATCTGTTGCTCTTTCTGGTGTTGGTATATAGCTATCTACTGCTTCCATTAATTCAAGAATTGGTGCGATTGCTTTTTCATCTGTTGGGTTTTCTAATGCTACTAAAGCTGATCCCTTTACTACTGGAATATCATCTCCTGGGAAGTTGTATTCTGATAATAATTCTCTAACTTCCATTTCAACTAATTCTAATAATTCTTCATCATCTACCATATCTGCTTTGTTTAAGAAAACAACTATGTAGTCAACTCCAACTCTTGATGCTAGTAGGATGTGTTCTCTTGTTTGTGGCATTGGACCATCTGCAGCTGAACAAACTAATATTGCTCCATCCATTTGAGCAGCTCCTGTGATCATGTTCTTAACATAGTCAGCATGTCCTGGACAGTCAACGTGTGCATAGTGTCTGTTTTCTGTTTGGTACTCTACGTGAGCTGTGTTAATTGTGATTCCTCTTTCTTTTTCTTCTGGAGCCTTATCGATTTCATCATATTTGAATGATTCTGCTAATCCCTTGTTT
>NZ_BAAACH010000050.1:0-1970 GCF_039521405.1 Clostridium sartagoforme | reverse complement strand
AACATCTCCTGAATATAGCAATGGAGATACTTCTGGTGGTGGTTCTGGTGGCGATATAGGCACTGGAGATCCTTCATTCAGAGTTTTTAGTAGATATGAATGGGGAGCTAAGCCTATAATTCCATCTGGAATGAGCGGTGAAAGAACTAGACCTTTCAGATATATAATAGTTCATCATTCAGGCGCGGAACAATTTAATTCTGATATAGCTCAAATGCAGTCTATTCAAAACTATCATCAAAGCTTAGATTGGGGTGATATAGGATATCATTACGGAATAGGTAAATTTGGAATGACAATGCAAGGACGTGAAACCAAATATGTTGGAGCTCATACAAAAGGAGAAAGAAATAGTGACAGTATTGGTATCTGCTTGTTTGGTAACTTTGAAACAGCCTCACCTAGCCAATTCCAAATTAGTAGTCTAATTTCACTATTGACTCTACTATGTAAACAATATGGATTATCTCCTGATAGTATTTATGGTCATAGAGACTTTGGCTCTACAGATTGCCCTGGTAGATATTTATATGCCTTTTTACCAAATATAAAAAATGCTGTAAGAAAAAAGCTAAATAATGATGCTGTAATTAATGAAATTAATAAGATAGGTTTTGCTAAAAAATTTGGTATTGAATTTGCTACTACAGATGAAGAAGTGTTAATTGCTCAATCTGGTACATTTAAAATGACATTGCAAAATTCTTATAATGTAGGCTCTGATGGAGATGATATTATACTAAATGTAGAAAATGGTAAAGTTGTAGGTGGAACTTATAAAGCAAAAATAGCTGATTTTGCAATTAAACTTATTGATGAATTTGAAATATCTATAGAAGATACTTTACTAGAATTAGGTAATTATAGTACATCAATATCTGCTGCAACTAATTTAAAAACTGTAAGTATTTCATTTACACAATCACATAAAGCATCTAATAATGAAACCATAAAGCAAATTTTAAAGATTGAATTTGATAAGGATGAAATTAATAACAATCCTACTGCTGCCGCTGAAGTATTAGAAGCATTTGCAGATGGAGTAAAGAAAGCATTTATTATTATTGCTTTAGTGGCTATATGTTTTTACCTAGGTATTGAAATATTTATTGGTGCTGTTGCTACAGCTTTTGTAATATTTATTACATCAGTATTTAATTCTTTTAAAAATAATGGTTCTGCATAAAAGATTAGAAACATAAAAAAAGATGTTACTTTTATTAGAGTAACATCTTTTTTTCTTCTATAGATTTAATAAATTCTTCTTTAATTTCATTACTTTCAAATATAGTTATTGGAATTATCACAGGATATACTTTGGTTATCTTATTTTTCATGAAACCAGAAGTAATAATTATATACCCATTAAATTCATCTATAAAAATATTTTTTCCTAGTTCAATATTTAATTTCTTATTATTATAAATAACTTCAATATATTTATCTTTTATAGTTATTATTTTTTCATCTAAAAAGAATTGTTTATTGTTTCTATAGGTTTCCGCTGCAAATTTTTTAACTCTCTTTATTAGTAATTTAGGCAATAAACTAAAAAATAAATATATTGCAAATAAAGTAAGTCCTATCATAATTAGTAAAAAAATACTTAACATAAAAATATAAGAATAAACCTTTGGCTCCTTTATAATAATATCAATAGTAATCACTATTGGAGCTAATACTCCAATCATGCTCATTACTAATTTAAATATTTTTATCCAAATAAGATTTATATACCTATACTCTACTAATACCTCAACATCCTTTATATTATTTTTTAATTTTAAAATCATAAATTCCCTCTCATTTCCTAATTGTAACTTTTACTCATTATATCATATCTACATTTGGAATTTAAATACAAATTTTATCATACATAATTTCCTAAATATGAACCTCTGCATTTTTATCATTCTAATAAATTACTAGATTTCGCTAAATCAATCTTTAGTGAATAACAATAAAAAATA
>NZ_BAAACH010000049.1:0-1418 GCF_039521405.1 Clostridium sartagoforme | reverse complement strand
TTAAAATTGAAAATACCATAAAAATTAACAATATAATATAAAAATAGTGAAGATAGTTTTGTTGCTATCTTCTTCATATTCTGCACTGCTGCAGTTAACAGGCATTGCTCTGAAACTTTTTCGCGTCCGCGGAAGCGAGAATAGCGAAGCCCATGCAGATTTTTTGAATCTGCAAAGCTTCGCTCAACTGTTTCTTTCCTTCTATCGTAAATTCCTTTTCCTTTCTCAGTTCTAAGGAAATTCTTATTATCGTCCTTATGATTTTCCCAAACATGTCTTCTAATTATTTTATATTTAGCTTTATCTCCAAGACATTTATCTTTATGAGGACAACACATACATATTTCTTCAAAACATCTATATTCTTTATAGCCTTCGCGAGTCGTTGTTTTATATATTAATGCAACATTGTTTGGACAAATATATATATCTTTATCATAATCATATATGTACTTATTCTTTGTATACATTCCTTTTTTATGAGGAGAACGCCTATATGCTATAACTGGTATTATCTCTCTATCTGTTATTCCTTTAAAGATAGGATTTGTTGAATATCCTGCATCTAATCCAAGGTACTTAGGCTTTATATTAAAAGCTTCTTCAATTCTATCTATTCTTTTTAATATTGGTTCGCTATCGCTGACGTTACCAGGGGTAACATGCACATCCATAATTATATTATTTTTACTATCTACAGTTCTGTGATCTAGATAAAAGAATCCTTCTGGCTTATTATCTCTCATCATATAGCCACTATCTGGATCTGTAGTACTTTTCTTAATTTCCTTTGTTTCTTCTTTTTGTTTTCTTGGCTTTAAAGGCTTTTTATTATGATTTTCCCTATCCAAATTTACATCAATATCTAATTGTTCTATATATTCTTTAGGTGTTACTTGAACTTCAACTTTTTCTAACTTACGCTTATTAGCATTAGCTTTTATATGTGTTGAATCAGAGTAAAGAATTTTACCACCAACTAAGCCTTTATCCATAGCTTGAATAACTATATTATCGAAAATTTTTTGTGGAATATCAGTACCTTTAAATCTTCTAATTCTGTTTTGACTTATTGTAGATGCATCTGGAATTTTTTCCGTAATAGAATATCCTAAAAACCATCTATATGCTAAATTTACTTCTATATCTTTAACTAGTTGCCTTTCGGAGCGTATGCCATAAAGATATCCTATAAATAGCATTTTAAATAAAATTACAGGATCAACTGCTGGTCGACCATTTGTATGACAATACAAATCGCTAGTTAAATCTCTAATAAATAAAAAATCTATATATTTATCTATTTTTCTTAATAAATGGTCTTGCGGAACTAATTGTTCTAACATAACCACTTCCATTTCATTTTTTGCTTCTATTCTTTCGTTTATCATTTATAAAACCTCTATGTAATAAATTAA
>NZ_BAAACH010000048.1:0-539 GCF_039521405.1 Clostridium sartagoforme | reverse complement strand
AGTAAGTGAGGAATCTTTTACTTGCAGCCTCTATTCCGATAGCGGTAGCTAAATGTGTCTTACCTACACCTGGAGTTCCATAAAATAATATATTTTCTTTATTATCAATAAATCTTAATGAGCATAGGTCTTGAATCTGCGCTTTGTTTACTGACGGTTGAAAGCTATAGTCATACTCATCAGCTCTTTTTACAAAAGGAAAGCCGGCTACACTTATTTGGATTTTTGAGGCCATTTCATTTTTATAAAGTATTTCTTTATCTGTTAGATGCACTAAGGCATCTAACAACGGGGTCTGCTCCTGAGCAGCTATGCTAAGATATGTCGGTACATATGATGACATCTTTTCTAACTTAAGAGTTTCTAAATTATTCATAAGTTTTGCATACATTTTAAAATCACTCTCCTAACAATATATCCATTAAGGCCATATTCTCTTTTATAAAATCACCTATTTGATCATCTGATAAATGTTTACAAGCATCAGACTTCAGTATTTCGTGCATATGACCAATTTTATAATTATATTTTTTATCAGT
>NZ_BAAACH010000047.1:0-1595 GCF_039521405.1 Clostridium sartagoforme | reverse complement strand
GTTAAGCGGACTCCTCATTTTTTTGTTTACTATTCTTATTATAGCAGCATTCAGGTAAACTTCCTGACCAAGGAAGATACTGCTCCAGCAGTTGCGGGTTCTCAGCAGAGTTTATATTTGGCAATAATCTAAATAAATAACTTAAATACTGAAACACATTTAGGTTATTAGCTTTTGCAGTCTCAACTATGCTATAGGCAATGGCACTAGCTTCCGCCCCTTTAGGGGTATCTGCAAAAAGCCAACCTCTACGACCTACTGCGAAGGGACGTATACAGTTTTCAGCTGCATTGTTCGAAATGGGAATACGCCCATCTAAAAGGAAGTTCTCTAAATATGCTCTTTGATTCTTAGCATAAGTAATAGCTTCACTAAGCTTTTTATTATTCATCGGATTTATGGTTTCAAGCCAATTCCAAAAATCCTCAAGAACAGGCTTGCTTTTTTCTTGACGCTTAATAAGCCTTTCTTCAGGCGTAAGGGTTTTTAATTCTCTTTCAAATTTGAAAAGTTTATCGCAAAAGGCTCTACCTTCAGATCCTTTTGATCCTGGAATTTCCTTTCCTTTATCTAAAGGAATACTTTCAATGAAATATCTTCTTACATGGCTCCAGCAAAGGCAACGAATAATATTTTCAACCTTTTCGTAACCAGCATACGCATCTGTAACTAAAAATCCATCAAATTCCTTAAGGAATTCTTGCGCATGCTTACCTGCTCTAGTTCTAGTGTATTCAAAGATAACTATATTTTTATCTTCGCTTTCACCGGAACGGTATAACCACATAAAAGATTGGCTAGAAGGTTTCCTGCCTTGTTCTTTATTGCATTGAATTCTAGTCTCATCAGCATTTATAATCTCACAATTATGGAGCTCTTTTTTCATGAGATTATACATCGGCTTTAGCCATTCGTTGCTAGATCTAATAATCCAATTCGCCATTGTTGATCTTGAAAGATTAAATCCTCTTTGGAGCCAATCATGTTCCTGTCGATAAAGTGGCATACCATTAACATATTTTTGATAAATAACTTCTGCAACAGTGGAAGGCGAAGCTAAACTTCTCTTCATTACTGGCTTTGGTACAGGAGCTTTTACTATTACATCGGCGCTGCTATCAGCAGTACCACACTCGGGACATTTATATACATATTGTACATATTCAATTACTTTAACAGATGGTGGAACAAATTCAACTTCGGTTCTAACAACATTTTTACCGATAGAAGCCATCTCTGTTGCACAGTACGGGCAAAGAGAATCCTCGCCTTCTAATATACATTCAACAGTTTCTCGAGGTAAATCTTTTATAACAGCTTCTTTACTTCCTTTTTTTCTTGGAGTTCTTTTATGTGTTGAAACTATTATATTTTCTGGAGTAGGTTCAATAGCCCCACTATCAGTTGAAGCTTCAGCTTCATTAAATAAAGAAATTTGTCCTTCAATTGGAGTTTTTTCTGTAGATGCTCCAAATAATTTTTTATTCTTATGTAAAATAGCTTGAGTTAGGTTCTCTACTTGTGAATTTAAAGTTTCAATTTTTTCTTCTTGTTCTTTAACTTTTTTACGCAATTCTAGTAGTTCTTCATATTCA
>NZ_BAAACH010000046.1:0-1594 GCF_039521405.1 Clostridium sartagoforme | reverse complement strand
TATTTTAAATAAAAATAAGTAATTTTATTACCCTATTCTTTTTTAGCTAATTCTAAAACTCTTTTAATAAACTCTTCCTGTGAAATTAAATCAAAATACTTTAATCTTATTAGCTCTTTTTCTTCTTCTGTACATTTCATACCTTCATGTTTTATATTGCCTGCTGCCATTTTAAAATATTTTTCAAATAATTCATTACTTTTTTCCATAAAACTCCTTTTATAAAATTATATTATTTTTTATTTTTATCTTCTTTAATTGCTGCTGAAAAATATAATGCTCCTTGTTTTCTTAACTCATTTTGAATACTTTCTCTATCTAACTTTAATAACTTTTCTAATAATATAACTACTCCCATTAAAGACATTGAATTATCTATACCAACTCTTGCTTCTAATGCAGCTAGTCTTTCTACACTTCTGTTTATTTGTTCTTCAGTTTTACTTATTCTATTATTAATTATTCTCTCTATATCTGTTTCTCTTAAAAGATCTTCTTGAGCTTCAGCTTGTATATATCGATTCATAGCTTCCTCATAAACTTCTTTTATAGTTATATTTTTCTTCTCAGCTATGCTTTTTACTTTCTCATGAATATGATTTGCCATTCTTACTTGTGTATCAGCCATATTTCCTCCTTGTATTCATATAAAACCATTTATAATCAATCATTCTAGCTTTATCGTATACAAATATAATAACATAAAACAAGTATTGTATGCAAAATAAATCCAGTTGTAACAACTGTTTCAGTTAGCTTGTATGCAACTGTTTATCCTGCACTACCGTGAACAATTGTGAAATGGTCCAATAACTCCTAAATTTACTTTGAAAAAATTTTAAAGAAACCTTTTTTCTCATTTCTTCTTTCTTCCATTTTCTCTCTTAGATCCTGGAGCTTATTATCTACTTCTTCAAAATGTTCTGATAAGTATAGCTGCTGATCTGACTTTTTCTGTTCTTCTTTTAAAAGGATCTGACTGTTTTCTATTAGCTTATGTAATTCTGCTATTTGCTTATCCTTTTCCTTAAGCTGATTTAATAAATTCTCAATCAACTCTTTATTCAAATTGAATAAACCTTCTTCATCTATTGAAATCTCTGCATTTACGTCATTCTCATTTTCTTTATTTTCAACTTCATTTTGAACCTTTAAACTTTCTTTAATCAAGTTGAATAAACCATCGTCAACCATTGATTTTCCTTGCTTTTTAATTATTCTATATTTATACTCTTTCAACTTAAGTTTATTATAAATTGTAGTTTTACTTACTCCTAATTGAATAGCAGTTTCTTCAACTGTCCTTAACATAGCATAAAACCTCGTTTCTATAAGATTAAACTACTTTAAAGTATTCTTTAAAAGTCTTGAAAATCCTTTAATTTACCATTCATCAATAATCTTAAATAACCTACTTTTTTTATTTAATATTAGTTAGCTTAAGTAACTCTTTATTAAATTTGAAAGTCTTTTTCTTAGGGAACCTGCATAGGTTCCCTCTGCTACGCATTCACCCTCCAAGCCTACCGCCTTCCATCGATAGGAACCGCTGCGACAAGCTCCGCGAACCCAATCGATTCCAGTTGGTCTATAA
>NZ_BAAACH010000045.1:0-1606 GCF_039521405.1 Clostridium sartagoforme | reverse complement strand
CACTATTTTGCATCAGTTGTGCTTTCTGTATGCTTATCTTTCAATAAGCAAATCTTTATAGTCTTCGCAAGACTCTTCCCATAAGTTACTGTTATCTCAACATAACTCCTCGAAGCTCCCATCTGTAAGTCATAGGGCAACTGCTAATATATTTGTTATTAGCTACTTTATTTTATAGCTTGTCTGATTTTATTAAATAAAAAAACCTTTTGAGTTAGGTATTACCATACTCAAAAGGCTTGAAATTTTCTTCTTTATCGGTTATCATAATCTTATAAATTATGATATTGCTAGCAACTATCGTTGCTATAAAAGAAGTTCTTTTCTAACGGCTTTTTAAGTGGTGGTACACTTACTAAGTTTGGCTTATCTTTGATGGTGGTACATCATCGATAAGAGTTGAATAAGAGCTTTTTTTATTTAATTTTATATATTAATTCTAAATGTTTTCTTTTACATTTGCAAATAGTTTTTATATTTATTTCTATTTTAAGTTTAATAGATATTTTTTTAATAATAGTTTACTATTTTCATAAAAAAACTCTTTATATATATTGAAAGGAATGATTTTATGAATAGTGAACTATTTAATTTCTTAACTACTCAGGGAGTTTTTGCTTTATTATTTGGATATCTTCTACTTTATGTTTTAAAGCAAAATCAAATAAGAGAAGAAAACTACCAAAATATAATAAAGCAGCTTAGTAATACACTACCTGAAATTCAAAGTGATCTTGAAGATATAAAAAAGCAGATATTTAAATAATTAAATATCTGCTTTTTACTATATATTTAAATATATATTCTTTATCTTTTTTAACGATCTATTTTTAGTCTGATTTACTGCCTGTCTTGATATTTTCATATAATCAGCTACTTCACTTACTGATAAATAATATACATACAATAATTTCATTATGTATGCTTCTTTTTTCGTTAAAACTTTAAATATATCGAGAAGTTCAAATTCAGATTCAGAATCTTCATGACTTATTTCTATATCTACATTTAACTCCAGTTCATTAAGCTTTATTTTATCCCTTTTCTTTGATAATTTTATATATTCATTTCTTATAGATTTAGCTATATACCCAATTATAGCTTTATTCTCAACCAATCTTTGATTATCTATTGGCATATTATTTATAATTCCGATTAAATGTATAATTAAATCTTGCCTTGTATCTTCTTTATCTAATAATCTAGAATACTTACTTATCAAGGGATTAAATATCTCTATAATTTCTAATAAAGATTTATTATCTCCTTTCTTAGAATTTACTATATTTATAAACATATTATTTTCCATATATATCCCCTCCCATATATATATAAGCAAACATATGTTCTGTTTGTAAACATATTTCTTTTATTTTTTTTTATTTTTTTAGTTTACACTTTGCTTAAATTTCTCTTTATAATTAATGACTAGTCACTCAAGCCGGCAAAATTAAATAAAAAAAGGAGTGATTTATTAATGTCACAAATCGGAAAATTTTTAAACTTACATCCTCATATGCAAAGTTGGGCTGTTTATAATGTTAATGGGCCTTATACTAAAGAGTATAAAATAGGTGATGTCTTACCTGCTCAATTTGGTGGACTA
>NZ_BAAACH010000044.1:0-915 GCF_039521405.1 Clostridium sartagoforme | reverse complement strand
TCAGAAGAACTATTTTTACCTTTTGGATTATCTTTTTTAGATTTCTTAAATTTCTTTATTACTTTATCCATTATCATACTTGTTGCTGAGAAATAAATTATTGTAGCCATTATAGTATCTGCAAGTTCTGGTGGTACCTTTACTGCTGCATTCATAAAGCCTTTTCCAACATACAATACTCCAAAGAATAATGCTGAGAAGAAAACTCCTATTGGATTACTTGCTCCAAGTAAAGCTACTGCTATACCATCAAATCCTTGGCTTGGCATAACTCCTATTTGCATTATGTTTGAGTTACCTGTGTATTGTATAGCTCCTGCAAGTCCTGATAAGGCTCCAGCTATCATCATAGAAATTATTATATTTCTATTAACTGGCATACCTGCATATTCTGCTCCAAATCTATTAAATCCAACAGCCTTTAATTCATATCCTAAAACTGTCTTATTTAATATAAACCAAACTATAAAAACAGCTATTATAGCTAAGAAAATACCTAAGTTTATATATGATCCTTGAAAAATATTTGATAGCCAAGATGCTTTTAAAGTTGCTGAATCTGCTAACATTTTTGATTCAGTTTCTAAAAATTCTCCTTTAAAATATCTTGGAATATTGTAATAAACTATCCAATAAGCTACCCAGTTCATCATTATTGAAGAAACAACTTCGTGAACATTAAATTTAGCTTTTAATAATCCTGGAACCGTTGCCCATATAGCTCCACCTAATATACCTGCTAATACCACTATAGGAACTAATATAAGTTTTGGTAAATCTAATGATAGTCCTACTGCTATTGAGCAAAATCCTCCAAATAGCATTTGGCCCGGTGCTCCTATGTTAAATAACCCTGTTTTAAATGCAAAAGCAACTGAAAGCCCTGTAAGTACTAATGGTGTTGCTGTAGCTATG
>NZ_BAAACH010000043.1:0-1317 GCF_039521405.1 Clostridium sartagoforme | reverse complement strand
TAAAATAATGAGGTGTTTAGTAGTGAGTAAAAAAACTTTTTCAAAACAAGATATAGAAGTTCTATCAAATAATAAATATGTTCGAAATGTAAGTGAAAAATCTATTACATATACAAATGAATTTAAAATTCATTTTATTGCGGAATATAACAATGGAAAATCATCAAGAATTATTTTTGAAGAAGCTGGCTTTGATACTAATCTAATTGGAACAAAGCGTATTGAGTGTTCTTCTAGCAGATGGAGAAATGCTTATAAGAAAAATGGAGTTATAGGTTTAGATGATACAAGAAGGAAAAATAGTGGGCGTCCGCGTCAGCGTGAACTTAGCAAAGATGAATTAATAGCAAAACAAACTGCTGAAATTGAATATTTAAAGGCGGAGGTTGAGCTTTTAAAAAAATTAGAGCTGCACGAAAGGCAGGTGAGAAAAGGTAAATTAGTTGCAGCAAAAGCATTTAGTTTAATTAAAGGAATAACTAAAAATTCTAAATTTAATTCTATAGTTAGCCATTTATGTCAAGTTGCAGGCGTTTCACGTTCCGGTTATTATAGATTTTTAAAGAGTAAGTCAGTAAAAATAAAACGTAATAATGATGATTTATTAGTTAGAGATAATATACTAAAAGCATTTAATTATAGAGGATACAAAAAGGGATCTCGTTCAATAAAAATGCTTTTAGAAAATGATTTTGGAATTATCTATAATAGAAAGCGTATTCAAAGGATTATGAGAAAGTATGATATTGTGTGTCCAATAAGAAAAGCTAATCCCTATAGAAGAATAGCTAAAGCAACTAAAGAACATAGAATAGTTCCAAATCTTCTTGATAGAAAATTCAAACAAGGAGTAGCTGGCAAAGTACTTCTTACTGATATTACGTATTTGCCATATGGTAATAACCAGATGGCTTATTTGTCGACCATCAAAGATGCTTCAACTAATGAGATATTAGCTCATAACTTATCAAGTAGTTTATCATTAGATATTGCTATAAATACTATAAAAAAATTAAAATCTAATATTAAATTCAAACTAGCTAAAGATGCATTTATTCATTCTGATCAAGGATTTCATTATACAAGCCCTAAATTCCAGAAATTATTAAAATTAAACAATCTAGGACAATCAATGTCCAGACGCGGTAATTGTTGGGATAACGCCCCGCAGGAGTCTTTTTTTGGGCATATGAAGGATGAAGTTGATTATAAAGGTTGCACAAACTTTGAAGAACTAAAATTCGTAATTGATGATTACATTGACTATTACAATAATTATCGTTACCAATGGAACTTAAAAAAGCTGACTCCTGTAAA
>NZ_BAAACH010000042.1:0-518 GCF_039521405.1 Clostridium sartagoforme | reverse complement strand
CTAATGTTCCTGTAGTGTAAGCATATTCCTTTTTAGATAATATGTTGCCTCCAGCATCGTATTCATAGATTATTGTTTTATTTAGTGTTCCATTGTCTTCTCTAACTAGTTCATTTAAATCATTATAAGTAAAGGTTGTTGTTTTTCCATTTTCAACTATACTCTTTATATTTTTAAGCTCATCATAGGAATATTGAATTTTTTTACTTCCATTTGTATAGCTTGAAACAAGATTTGTTTCTCTTTCTGCATAGCCCTTTACATATGTTACTGAAGTATTATAGGTTGTACTTCCTGTATTTATAGTTTTTGTATTTAATCTTCCCAAAGTATCATAATTTAATTGTATCTTCTTAGGTACATTGTCTGTTGTATAATTTACTTCCTTAAGCTTGTTATCTTTATCATAGACATAAGATGTTTTAAAATTGTTAACATTATTATAGTTTTCTTCAAAATCACTTACATTGTTATTTAAATCGTAATTTAATTTAAATGTATTGTTATTTGAATCTGTA
>NZ_BAAACH010000040.1:0-577 GCF_039521405.1 Clostridium sartagoforme | reverse complement strand
AAGTCCTGCAACATTACCATTAAACTCTCCGGAATATGTTAGTAATATTATTGCACCACCTAAAGCTGCCATTCCTCCTGACACCATAACTCCTATATATCTCATTTTGAAAACACTTATACCAGCAGCTGCTGCCGCTTGTGGATGTTCTCCACATGATCTTAATCTTAATCCAAAACTTGTTTTATATAATAAGAAAGTACTAACAATTAAGATTATTATTACAAGCCATGTAGTTGCATATGTTTTAGTAAAGAATAGTGGTCCTATTACTGGAATACTAGATAATATAGGAATATCCTTTGGTATAAATCCTGCTGTAACTCTTATATTACCACTTCCTGTAATGTTTCTAGCTAAGAATACTGTTAATGCTCCAGCTATCATATTTATTGCTGTACCACTAATTACTTGATTTGCGTTTAAGTTTATACTTGCAAAAGCATGTAATAATGAAAATAAAACTCCTACTAATGTCGCTACTAATAAACCTATCCATAAAGCTCCTGCTACTCCATTTGCTTGTAGCTTTGAAACTGTTAATGCTCCTGCAAATGAACCTATTATCATAAGTCCA
>NZ_BAAACH010000039.1:159582-264713 GCF_039521405.1 Clostridium sartagoforme | reverse complement strand
AATACAGAAATCAGCTTTTAGCAGCTTAACCTCTTTTTTTAAAATGTCCTTGACATGGGGTCCATTTTAATTTTATCAGTACCTTTTTTATTATATTTATGTATTTAATTAGTTTAATGTTTTTGACCTCTTATTTACGACTCTAAGTAATGTTAATATAGCTCCAATTAAGCAAATACACCCTATTCCGGCAAATACAAATCTCATTGCATAAATAAATATATCTGCTCTACCTTCTACATACCCAGAAACCTTATATCCAATTTTACTGCTCATTCTACTATATAAAATACTTGTTGAAAGTGCTATCCCAGTAGTTGTTCCTAAGTTTCTTACTAGTCCATTCACACTTCCTGCTATTCCAAGCTTGGTTTTATCAACTGTAGACATTATTAATGAATTATTTGGTGATTGGAATATACCACTTCCTAATGATACTAACCCAACAAATATTGCAACAATTATTAGTGATGTGTACTGATTAAAGATAGTTAACGAGAAAATACCAATAGTTAAAATACTTAACCCTATACATGATATCTTTTCACTTCCAAGTTTATCTGACAGATGTCCACTTATTGGTGCAACTATTGCTAATATTATTGGAGAAACTGTCATCATAAGTCCTGCTGAACTTGGGGTAAGCTTCAATACATCTTGATAATAAAAGGGTAAAATTATATTTATTGCTCCTATTGAAACAAATGATGTAAATCCACAAAATATACTTAATGAAAATAATTTATTTTTAAATATATTTATATCTAACATAGGACTTATTATTTTTTGCTCTACCTTTATAAATATAAATAATAGTACTAAAGAAAGCACAAAGGCTCCCATAATTATAGGATTTGTATATCCTATACTTTGCCCGAAATTTATAGATGTAAATAACATTATTATTGAAATCATGAATAAAAAAGTTCCTTTTATATCAAAGGGAACTTTTTCAGTAATCTTTTTAAAGTTTAATACCTTTAATACTCCTATATAAACTAAAATTCCTATTGGTATATTTATTAAAAAAATGTATTCCCATGGTGCTACTGATACTATAAGACCTCCTAAAGTTGGCCCTACCATAGTTCCAAGAGCAACTGCAGTTCCTGTCATTCCAAGAGCTCTACCTCTTTTGGTAGGAGGAAATGTTTCTGTAATTATTCCTTGGTTAGTTGCCATTGCAGCTCCAGCACCTATTGCTTGAATTATTCTAGATAATATAAGCATTATAAGGCTGTTTGATAACCCACAAAATAATGATCCTAAAGTAAATACTCCTATTCCTATTTTAAAAACTTTGCTTTTACCAACTATATCTCCTAGCCTTCCAAACAACAAAATAGTTGCACATATAGTTATTAAATAACTTGTAACTACCCATTCTATTCCAGCCATTGTTGTTCCAAGTTCTCTTGACATTGTAGGTAAAGCTACATTTACTATACTACTATCAAGAGTTGTCATAAAAGTCATAGGTAATACTGTAAGTAATATTGCCCATTCTTTTTTCATCTTCATATACTTCATCTCCTAGTCTATCTATTACATTCAATCATTATATAATACTATTATTTTTTGAAAATGAAAATCTATTTAAAAAAACAGAAACTTAAATTTAAGTTAAAACTTTGAGATTATCTTTAAAATCTTCATATTTTCGTAAAATTTCTAATTTTATATTATTTTATTATAGTAAAACTTGAATACCTCTTCTTTCTTCAAAATTTCTTGAGCTTCTATATAAGGTTTCATTATTACATTTTTACTTTCTTCTAAATAAAATTTAGCATATCCACCTTCACCATATTTTTCTACCAAATGTGAATATACTCTCTTATATGTTTCTTCTTCATTTAAAGTATTATAATTCTTTTTCGAAAAATTGTAGCATCTTTCTATCATATCATATATATCTGTTGTTCTATCTGCATCTGAAACTATATATCCATATATGCTTCTTGGTTCATGAGCATTAGAAGCCCTATGATCTTCACATGCTTCCCCCATTGAAATAAGCTCTTCTTTTGTAAACCAATTTTCTAAATTAGTATCATTTATAAGTATATCCTTTGAATGAATTTGATGTATTTTTCTATCTATACTCATTCCTAAATCATGATATATTGCAATAGTTAATACCATACTTTTATTTACAGGGAAATATTTTGACAGTTTAATTGATGAATCTATTACAGTTGCTATATGCTTTATTCCATGACCCTTATCAAAGGCTTTATATTTTTCTAAAATATCTTCCATTAAGTATTTTAATAAAGATTGCTCTATTTCGTTATTAATTATAGTATACGTTTCTTTGCTTATTATTTTTTTTATTTCATATAAATTTTCCATATTTTACTCCTTTTTATAGTTACTCTAATCTATATACTTTATAAAATAAACACTAAAAAATATTATATTTAATAATTTGTATCTAAACAAGTAAAGTTTTATAATAATTATATATTGTTATGTTTTGGAATTAATGGGGGAGATATAATGAAAATATCAATTTTATATTTTAGTAAAACTGGTCATACAAAAGAAATGGCTAATGTAATAGCTGATGGAATTAGAAAAGTTCCTAATATTGAAGTTGGGGTATTTGCTTTAGATAGTATAGATGATAAATTTTTGCTAGATAGTAAAGCTGTAGTATTTGGTACACCTACTTATTATGCAAATACTTGCTGGCAGATAAAGAAATGGTTTGATGAATCTAACCATTATAACCTTGAAGGTAAAATTGGAGCTGTCTTTTCTACAGCACATTATGCTCAAGGAGGTGCTGACACTGCAATTCTTACAATAATTAATCATTTAATGGTAAAAGGAATGTTAGTTTATTCTGGAGGCTCTGCTCTTGGAAAACCATTTATTCATTTAGGAGCTGTTGCTATAGACGAAAACTTTGAAGAAAGTAAATCTATGTTTTCAATATTTGGAGAACGTATTGCTTTAAAAGCTAAGGAGTTATTTAACTAGTAAAAATTCAAATAAATTTTTTATAACATATTTTAATTTATATATTTTAAAAATTAATATATATAACTATAATAAATAAAGCTGCCGCAAAGTAAATAATTCTTAATTGATTTATTTATGCGACAGCCTTTACCTTGAGGTTTTATAAAACATTTTATTTTATGCTTTTTAATAGTACTCTATTATATATTTTATCAAGATTATGCAGTAAACTTTTTCCTGTATTTTAGAATTAAATCTGCAACAAGTGTTCCAATTAAAGATATTCCTGTATAGACAAAACACCACATTAAGAAAGAAGAATTAAATACAGTATATGTTGCCACTAAATATACTGTAAAGATAATGCCTAAAATTATTATTTTTCTCTTAATAAATAATTGCAAAATTAAAGATACTACAAAAGTAAAAAGGGGTAAGATAATTAAAATCATTCCAAAGGGATTTTCATTAATGCTAAAAATAGACATATATTTCACGACCTTTCATATTCATTTGCTATTATGCAATATTTACACGTAATTGATAGTTTAATTTCAATATTTTTTATCTATACCTCACATTATTCTAAACCACCTTTAACCTAATTAATTTTCAATACGTTATTTTTTCTTTTCTATATTAATATGTTACATTTAAAAACTTACAAAAGTACTTTTCTATTACTTAAATTTTTCTAACAAAATCATTAATATAAAAATTTTTATACTCTATAGAAATCTAATATTGTTATAATATAAAATAATGATTCTAATTTTATAAATAATATTTATTAAAACACAATAATCAATTACATATAAAGGAGGATTTTTTATGAAATGTATTTCTATTTCTGGAAAATCAGGACACGGAAAAGATACTTTAGCCTTAAGATTAAAGGAGTTATTAGAGAAAGAAGGTAAAAAGGTATTTATTATTCATTATGCTGATTATTTAAAAATGGTTGCATCGAAAGTCTATAATTGGGATGGCTCTAAAACTGGTAATGGAAGAAGCTTACTTCAAAGCCTGGGTGATAAGATGAGAGCTGTAGATGAAATGTTTTTAATAAATGAATTGCTTAAAATATTATATTTAGTTAAAGATGATTTTGACGTAGCTCTAATTCCTGATGCTAGATTCCCTAAAGAAATAGATTGTTTAAAATCTATTGGTGAAACTGTATCAATTCATATTACAAGAGTAAATTATAAAAACAACTTAACCGACACCCAAAATATACATAAAACTGAAATATCCCTTGATGATTATAAGTATGATTATAATCTATATTCTTATGAAAATGAAAATATTTCTGATATTCCCTTAATAATAAATGATATATTGTCTTAAAGTTTTCTTGTAAAATATTTTGATTTTTTTATCATTTTAATAAATAAGAAAATAGAGCAAACTAAACAATTTGCTCTATTTTCTTATACTAAATGTTATTATGCAATTTCTTCAATATCTCTAACTTCTCTAAGCTTTTGTTCTACTAATTCTATAAGCTTTTCTTTATCTTCTTCGTTATTAACTACATCCATCTTGTCCATATCTATTATTAAAACTTCTGATGCATTATAGCAATTTTCTACCCATGCATCATAATCTTTCCATAGAAAATGATAATATTCTTTTAAGCTTTCATCAATTTCAAAATCTCTTCCTCTTAATGCTATTCTATTTAAAACAGTCTCGAAGGAGCCTTTTAAATATACCATTACATCTGGAGCTTTCTTAGGAAGTTCTTCTAGCTCTTCTAACATGTTATGTAAAAGATCCTCATATATCTTCATTTCTAAATCATTAATTCTATCAAGCTCCATATTCTTCTTAGCAAAATACCAATCTTCATAAATTGATCTATCTAAAACATTATTATTATGTACTAATGCTTCCTTTATACTTTTAAATCTTGTATTTAAGAAGTAAAGTTGTAGTAAAAAAGGATATCTCTTTTTTTGTATTTCTTCTTCACTTTCACTATAAAACAAAGGTAATATTGGATTATCATCTACACTTTCATAAAATACATCTGATTTAAAATGATCTCCCAAAATTTCTGCAATAGAACTTTTTCCAAGTCCAATCATCCCGCCAACAACTATCAACATGCTTCACCTATCCTTTACTTTTTGTCTTTCTCTATATTACATAATTAAAAATTTACTTTCAAGTCTTGACTTTCATTTTTATACTATATATGGTGTTTTATTTTATATTTCTTCTACATATTGTATAATTTTCTTACTTAATAAACTGATATATTTATTCAACCAATAAAAAAATGAACATATGTAAAGTTTCTTTTTTAGTTGCTTTTCTCCAAATCAACCAAACTTACATATGTCCATTTTAAAAGTAAAGAAATTAAATATATTTACATTAACTTTAATATTTCTTTTTTTATAGCTACAAATTTATCACTAGTAACTATATCTTCATTTCTTTCCTTAGGTAAATTAACTTCTATTTCACCTTTTATAATTGCTGGCTTTTCTGATATTACATATATCCTATTTGAAAGTAGAATTGCTTCTTCTATATCGTGAGTTATGAATAATATAGTTGAATTCATCTTTTTAGTTAGATCTAAAAGCCATTTTTGCATCTTTCTTCTTGTCATGGAATCCAGTGCCCCAAAGGGTTCATCCAAAAGCATTATATCATTAGATGTTAAATATGTTTTTAAAAAGTTTGCTCTTTGCTTCATACCACCAGATAATTGCGATGGATATTTATATTCAAATCCACTAAGACCAAATTCATCTATATGTTTTTTTACTTTTTCTCTTGAATTTTTCTTACTATCGCCTTTAAATATAAGTGGAATACCTATATTATCTATAACCTTTTTCCAGGGTACCATCATATCCTTTTGATACATATAGCTTAGGTCTCCACTAACTTCTACTTCACCATTATCACTACTTATAAGGCTAGTTAAAATATTAAATATTGTACTTTTCCCACTACCTGATGGCCCTAGAATAGAAACAAGCTCTCCTTCTTTAACTTCTATATTGATATCTCTTAATATCTCCATTTCATCAAAAGACTTAGATACATTTTTTAATACAATCTTATTTTGATAAGAACTCATTTGTATAAGCCTCGCTTGCTTTCATTTCCTTATTAATTAATTTATTATTATATAAGAATTTTGTATAGTTATCCCATACGCTATCTTTCATTTCTCCCCATACTTTAGTATCTTCCATATATTTATCTACAAGATACTTTTGGCTTTCTATTGCAAGTTCTTCACTGATTTCAGGAACTTTACTTACTAATAGTTTTGCACTTTCTTCTGGATTTGCTATAGCTTCTTCATATCCCTTAGTAGTTGCTTCCATAAACTTCTTAGCTAAATCCTTCTTATTATTAATAGTATCTTCTGTTGCTGCAATAATTGGAGTGTAATAGTCTAAAGCTGGATCTAAATCTTTAACTGCTATATAGTTTATGTCAAATCCTCTTAACTTTGCTTCAATATTAGTCCATGCCTCAAATGTCCATTCGAAGTCTAAGTTATTCTTAGTTGCTATAAAGAAATCTTCTGTTCCTGCATCTACCATTTTTAACTTACTAAAATCTGCTCCACTTTTCTCCATAACAGCCTTTAATATAGCTTCTTCTGATGGGCTTCCCCATCCACCATAAACTTTATTTTCAAAGTCTTTAACGCTTTCTATTCCTTTTTCCTTTGGAGATGCAAAACCTGATGTATTATGTTGAATTATTGCTGCTATAGCTTTAACTGGAAGCGGACTGTCTGATGTTCTAGCATATGTTAAATCTTCTTGATAACTTACTGCAAAGTCTCCTTTTCCAGCTGCTAAAAGTTGAAGTGATGACCCTTCTGATGGTTGTATTATTTCAACATCTAGTCCAAGCTCTTTATAATAGCCTTTTTCCTGTGCAATATATAATCCAGTATGGTTAGTATTTGGTGTCCAATCTAAAATTACAGTTACCTTTTGCAAATCTTCTGAAGTTTTTGCTTCATCTTTTTTACTACATCCAGCAAATAGTGTAAGTGCTGTTACTGATGCTAATACTACTGATATAATTTTCTTTTTTAACATTACTATTTCACCTCTAAATTTATTGTTTTTTATTTTATTTTTTCATACTTAGTTTTTTATCATTCCATGGAGTAAATACCTTTTCCATAAAGGAAACTAAAAGAAATATCCCCATACTTATAGCTACTATAATCACTATTGATGCAAACATCTTATCTAGTGCATATGCGCTTCTTGCTCTTGTCATATATACACCAAGTCCCTTATCTCCCCCAAGCCATTCTCCAATTACAGCTCCCATAATGCTATATGTAGCTGCAATTCTCATACCTGAAAAGAAATTTATCATTCCATAAGGTAATTTTAAATGTAAGAACACATTAAGTTTAGATGCTCCCATTAATTTAAAATGATTTATTAAATCCTTATCTACACCTTCAAGCCCATCAACTATACTAATTACTATAGGGAAAAAACATACTATAACTACAACAATTATTTTAGGCAATGCACCAAAACCAAACCAAATTATAAATAATGGTGCAAGAGCAACTGTTGGTATAGTTTGAGAAATAACAAGAACTGGATATAAGGATCTTTTTATTAATGGAACCATATCCATAATCACTGCCAATATAATAGATAATACTATTGCAATTAAAAACCCTACCATTCCTTCATATAAAGTTGCTGAAATATGTGGGATCATTGTTCTAAAGTCTTTAATTAATACTTTTATAACATCTGTGGGAGCGGGTAATATATACTTTTCTATCCCTCCAACATTTACTATAAACTCCCATATAATTAATAAAATTAAAATAAAAACTATAGGTGCTATTTTATTCCCTATACTTCTTAATTTTTTCATCCATCGTCACGCCTTCTTTTTTATAATCTATTTTAACCATAGATACTACTCTTGATGCACCTTCTTCTGTACAAATTTCTTGAGCTTTTTTTACTATTTCTAGTAATTCTTCAAGTTCGCCCTCCATTGTTGTTTCCATAGCACCTACTTCATATTTAACACCTTTAGATGCTATATATTCTATAACCTTGTCCACAACCGGATAAATTCTATCCTCATTTACTGTTGGTATAACCTGAAGACTTACATTGCAAAGTGACATAGTCCTCTCCTCCTTTAAATATATTTAAAAGTAAACAAATCAAATATTAGATTTTGTACATAGAGTAAAAAAATACAGTATTTCTGACTAGAAATACTGTATTATAGTTCAATTTGTATATTCATTAATTAATAACAAATAATCTCCCTACGTTGGCATTATCCAAATCAGGTTTATGGGTCAAAATAGTATCAATTTTATCTCAGGCAGTTCACTGCCCCCCCAGATTTATATTTACTTTTTATAATTCCATTTTATTCATCTTTACTATAAATGTCAAGTTAATCAATAATGTCTATCAAGTAGAGAATCCTATTAAATAATATTTTTAGATGCTTACTTCCTTTTATTTATATTCTAGTCTTCACTTTTATTTGCCCCATATAGCACAATTAAAAGCCCTAAGATTCCCACTATAATTTTTATTATTGACATTGATATTAATATAGAAAATAATATTACGGCTATACCAATAATCATAATTTTTAAAGATGAGGATTGATTTTGAATAACTTTATATACATACATACCTAATAAAATTAAAACTGCTATCATAAATAGCATTGGTATTCCCAAAAACATAAGACCTTTCATTTAACATTTCTCCCCTTATTCTAAACTCTTTTAATTAATGATTTTATAATAATTCTTCTCTATACTTCTTAATAGATCATCAAGCTCTATCTTCTTATAATCTGAAACCTTTTTAGCTACATCTATTATTGCACTTGGATAACCATATTCTCCATTTACCCATTCTAACGCTGTTGGTCCGTCAGTTTCTATAAGTAATTTACTTAGTGGTATCTTATCTAAAACTTCATTCGCTTTATCACAATAACCTATATCTACACTTACTGTAAAATAACAACCAAGTTTAATATATTTCTCTAAAGTACTTATTTCTCCACTATACCAATGTATAATAGCTTTATTATAATTATTACGCTTAAGCGCATTATAAATTTCTTCTTCGGCTCCTTTTGTGTGGATACTTACATACTTATTCCTTTTAATGCTTTCTTCCAATATAAAATTAAAAATTCTTCTTTGTGCCTCATAGGTGCTTGTATCTTCCACCCAAACATAATCTAAACCTATTTCACCTATAATTTCACTTTCTTCTATATATGGTATAAGCTCTTCTAAACTTCCTTTATATTCTGCTGCTTTCCAAGGATGAATACCAAAGCAGGGCTTAATAAATTTACTTTGTTTACTATACACCTTATTTTTTATATAGCTTTCTATATCCATACTATTTGCTAAAGTTAATATTTCATTTTCATTTATATCTTTAATTGCAATTTCTATATTTTCTTTAAAGAAATCTAAATGTGTGTGTGCATCTATATACATTTTGTTCTCCTTTAATTATAACTTTTCATCTGAAGATTTTAAGGTTACAGATATAATTTCTGGCCTATTAAATAATCTTATTGGCAGTACACTATTTCCAAGCCCCCTACTAACAAACATAGTAGATTTATCATTAGTGTAATTTCCACTAGTATATTTAGGAAAAAATCCTTGATCTGGTGCAAAAAGTCCTCCTATAGATGGAATTCTAAATTGTCCACCATGAGCATGCCCTGAAAAAATCATATTTATATTATATTCACAATATAAATCAAATATTTCTGGCCTATGTGAAAGTAAAATCTTAAATTCCTCCATATCTTCCCATTGACTTAAATATTTCTCCATATTACTTGTATTAGTATCTTCCAAATAACTTGATGTAAGAAAAGCTGGATCTGATAAACCAAGAAGTTGTATTTTACTTTTTCCTTTAAATAATTCTAAAGTAGTATTATCTAATATATGAACTCCAGCCTCAATCAACTTTTCCGATATCTCATTATATTTACCTGACCAAGCCTCATGATTTCCAGAAACATAGTAAATTGGAGCAACTTTTAAAGATCCCTCAATAAAATGCATTGCTTTATCTAAATTATATCTACGTCTATCTATTAAATCACCTGTAACTATAATTATATCTGGTGATAGCTTTTCTATTTTTTCTAATAATTTTGACTGCTCTTTTCCAAACATTTTATTGTGCAAATCAGAAATTTGAACAATTTTAAAATCCTTGAATTCAGATGGAACTTCAGAGCTATAATAATTAAAATTAGAAATAACAATGCTATTATTTTGCCATATACAAAAAACAATTAATATAATAATAAATAAAATACTTGATATTAGCATTTTTAATCTCCTAAATAGCTTTTTCATTTAATAAACCTCATGTATATACAAATTTTATTAATAACAATCTTTAATACTAAACATTATTGTAATCACCTATTATTTTACAAATAAAGTATACCATTTACTTATAAATAAATCTATGTTAAAACCTACATGTCAGTATATTTACTATAGAAAATAGCTAATGCATTTTAGTTTTTTACTATATTTCTAACGCTTTTATAAATAACCATATTTTATATAACTAATCTAAGGAATAAATAGAAGGTGGGCTACAATACCCACCTTAATTACTATCAGTTTGAAATTTGTTTTATTTATTTCTTTTATCAATTTCTTCAACTATTTTAATAATCAAATCTGAAACTTCAAATCCACCTCTTGCACTAATCATGTTAATTGTAGCAATACCTGCCATTGTTTTAAACACAGGAGAATTTAGTTTTTCAAACTTTGGACTTAAAGATATTAAAAAGTCCTTTATATAAGGATATTGCTTTAAAAGAACTCCTATATTTGTGTTTTCAGTAATATTATATTTATTTACTTTTATTACATTAGCTTCTTTTAATTGCACTTCTTTATCTTCTTTCTTATTTTCCCAAGATAATAATCTTTGGCTTCCATTAAGACTTCTAATATGAGTTGCATCTTGCATCATTTCAAGTATTCCCTTGAAATTACCATCTTCATCTCTTACTGCAGTATAAAGAATATAGACAAACTTTTCCCCCATATCAATCCAAAACTCTGCTTTATCTTGTTCACCATTTTTAAAAGCATCAATTATTTTCTCAACTGTATCTACACTTTCACGCGGATGACAGTTTTGTACCTTTCTACCTATAGCCCCTGCACTCCTTGGAAAAACTCTATGCTTTGTATCACTATAAAATTTAAATATTTCATTTTCATCAACATATGAAAGATCAACCGGAAGATGTTTGAAAATAAGATTTATTTGTTTAAGAGTAAGAAGTCCTTGGCTAACATTAAAAACTTCATCTTCTTGAGTACTTTTTGATGTTATTCCGTGCTTTTGAAGTACATTTGCAAGATCTTTTAGAAGTTCTGTATTAATTCCAGTATCTTTTGAAGTAACGTTGTTCTTAAAATCTTTTCCCTTATATTCTGGTGGATTATCTATTAAACAATATCCAATTTCATCATCACTAATTCTCATTTCAATAAACTCTTCATCATTTAATAATTCCATTGAAGTAGGGAATAGTATTTCAGTTTCCTTTATCATCATATCTTCAACCATTTCTAACACCTCAGATTGAAGTGAAAGAAACTCTGAATCTTTATCTTCATTTAGAAGATTTTTTGATTTTCTTATTATATCTCTAATATTATTATCTAAAGTCCACATTACTTTTGAAGGTTTATCAAATCCCTTTCTTTCAAGAGCTGAAAATAGCTGATTTTGTTTTCTACTAAAATGAATACTTATTTTACTTAATTTATCATAAGCTTCAAGCCATTGATTTTTTATAAACTTTTTATTTAATAATTCCTTCATAAAAGAAAGAACTTTTCTTATTTCTTCAGTCTCATCTATATAAGTTCTAATTGGATGCCCCTTTGGAAGATTAAGCTTTGTAGAAGTAAGTACACCCTTAAAAATCTCAAGAATTTCTTCCATTCTCTCTGCTAGTGTATCATCTGAAATCCCGTAACTTTGTAAATGTTGCTCAGCTAAAGCAAATTCTTCTGCTGTAACACTTTCAAAGGAAGAATTCATTCTATTCTTTGCTTCTTCAAGTGAAATTTTCCCATTTAAATAATCAAGTTTTATGTCAAGCATCTTCTTAATTCTTTCATTATCAAGACTTAAATACTTATTCATTTCTATATCTGAAATTTTTTCAAAAGGGAAGAAGTAAGCGTGATACTCAGTATCACTTATCTTTTCCACATACTTATCAAACCCCTTGCTTTCCATCATTTTATAAAGAGGAAATGGTTCAAAATCTTTAATTACATGTATTCCTTGGTTAGACTCTATTGTTTCTAGAGTTTTTGTTACACAGTCTCTAAAGCTCTCATGGTCTCCTCTGCCATCTATAGTTATATAAGTAATATCCTTTTTCATAAATAATACCCCCTTCAATTAATTGAAATTCATTATCATTATCATACCATAAAGAAATAATTATTGGTGTAACATATGATACAGGTTTCTATTTAAGAGTAAAAAGTTAAAAAAGATGACTTCTATCCATATAGAAATCATCTTTAATACTTTAATTATGTTTATCAATCTTATAGCTAGATATCTGTTATATCTAAAGATATATTTATATTTTTATTCTTAGGCTCTAATTTTGTCATCTTTACTTTTGCAGCATTAAATAATCTTTTAGAAGCTTTTACGTTATCTGAGTCAGAATATTTATCTGAAAGATATACTACTTCCTTTATTCCTGCTTGTATAATTGCTTTTGCACATTCATTGCAAGGAAATAGAGCAACATAAATCTTAGAACCATAAAGATTAGCTCCTCTACTATTTAAAATAGCATTAAGCTCAGCATGCACTACATATGGATACTTTGTTTCAAGTATCTCACCCTCTCTGTTCCATGGGAATTCATCATCTGAGCATCCCCTTGGAAGTCCATTATATCCTTGGCTTAAAATTTTATTATCATTATCTATTATACAAGCTCCAACCTGAGTACTTGGATCCTTACTTCTCTTTCCTGCTAATATTGCAACTCCCATGAAGTACTCATCCCAAGATATGTAATCATTTCTTTTCATTTAAATACCCCCTTTATATAAATTGTGAAGCAATTTATATAGTTCACAATGTACTAGAAATTTTGCTTCGTAAAATCTTATAATTATTTTAATTCATATTTAAATTATATCATTGATTTTCTTATTTGAAAAATATCCATGGATGTTAAACAATTATTATTATGATAAAATAGAAATATATTTAAAGATTAAAGTAAAAGGAGATACTAATGAAAATTAAAAAAATTCTAATTTTAATACTAATTTCATTGTCATTAATTACATTATCAGCGTGTAATAAAGATAATAAAACAAATCAAAATCCTTCAAATAAGACAGAACAAAGACAACAATTAGATGATAGTCTGAATAAAGTTGATAATACAAAGGATCCAAAAGTAAATGAAAATATTTCTGAAACTGATACCCCATCTACTATAAGCAAAATAGTGGGAAGAAGAAATGAATTTATAGAAAAATTAGATAATATACAAAAAGAACTTGATGCATTGCCAGAAAAGAAGGATTCAGATGCTGGAATAACAAATGCTATGAGAAGTTATTATGGAATATCATATGATATGTATGATAAAGTATTAAATGAAATTTATGATTTATTAAGAAATGATTTGTCCCCAGAAACAATGTCAGATTTGCAAACTCAACAAATAAAATGGATACAAGAAAAAGAAGCTGCTGCTAATAAGGAATCTGAACAGTATAAGGGTGGAACATTTGAATTTGTGGCATATAACTCATCTTTATATGAATCAACAAAAAAAAGATGCTATGAATTAGTTAATAACTATATGACAGACTGAAGTTAAAGGAAAAATCTAACCAATCCTAATTGTAAAAAATTGCGAAGCAATTTATATAGTTCACAGCGCACGGTTCACAGTTCACAGTTTTTGGAATAAAGTAACAGGGAACAGGTTATGATATAAATTGCAAAGCAATTTATAAATGAAAGAATGAAAAAATTGAGGTTATTTTGCTACACAAAACTAACTACTGTCCCTAAGCTTACCTTGAAGTAGATGTTTCTTAATTTTTAATTATAGTTTACATCTAGTACTTGTTACCTGATACCTGTTCCCTGTTACCTATAAAAATAAAACAACTGTGCACTGTGCCTTGTGAACTGTGAACTGAAAAATGCTTCGCATTTTAAAACTAAGAGAATTTTCTAAATCTTAAATACCTCTCCTCTAAAAGAGCATCTCTAGATTTATTTTTTAATATTTTGAACTCATTTATTAATTCTTCTTTTATGGAATTTGCTACAAATTCTATGTTCTTATGAGCTCCACCCCTAGGTTCTTTTATTATTTTTTCAATTATACCTCTTTCTAAAAGCTCATATGAAGTAATTCCCATAATTTCTGCAACATCTTTTGATTTTGAAGGGTCTTTTAAAAGTATTGAAGCAAATCCTTCTGGAGAAAGTATTGAATAAACTGAATTTTCCAGCATCCATACTCTATCTCCACAAGCTAAGGCCAATGCCCCACCACTTCCACCTTCACCTATTATTATTGAAATTATAGGCACTTTAATTTGTGCTATTTCTATTAAGTTTCTTGCAATGGCTTCTCCTTGGCCTCTTTCTTCAGCTCCAACCCCGCAATATGCACCTGAGGTATTTATAAAACAAACTATAGGTCTATTAAACTTTTCAGCTTGCTTCATTAATCTAAGGGCTTTTCTATATCCCTCTGGATGAGGAGATCCAAAATTTCTTTCCATATTTTCTTTTAAATCTTTTCCTTTTTGAATTCCTATTATAGTAATTGGATTTCCATTTAAAAGTCCAATTCCTCCTACTATAGCTTTATCATCTTTAAAGCATCTATCTCCATGTAATTCAAAAAAGTTAGTAAATATTTTATCTATATAATCCAGTGTAGTCGGTCTTTCTACCATTCTTGCTATTACTAATCTATCATATGCTTTAATTTTTTTATTCACAACTACACCTCCTTATTTCTATGAAATTTTAGAAGAGTTGAAAGAGCTTTTTTTAAATCTTCTCTTTTTATAATATTATCTATAAATCCATTTTCTAATAAAAATTCTGCACTCTGAAAATTTTCAGGTAGTTTTTGTTTTATTGTTCCTTCTATAACTCTTCTTCCCGCAAAACCTACTAATGCATTAGGTTCTGCTAATATAATATCTCCAAGCATTGCAAAACTTGCTGTAACGCCTCCCGTTGTTGGGTCTGTTAAAACCGTTATATAAAGAAGTCCTTCTTTACTATGTTTTGCAAGTGCACTACTTATTTTAGCCATCTGCATCAAGGAAAAAATCCCCTCTTGCATTCTAGCCCCTCCTGAAGCTGTAAAAATTATAATAGGTAATTTTCTTTTTGTAGCTTCTTCTATTGCTAATGTTAGCTTTTCTCCTACTACAGTTCCCATACTTCCCATTAGAAAATTTGAATCCATAACTGCAATAAATGCTTTATTTCCTCCAATTTCACATTCTCCTGTTACTACTGCTTCAGAAGTTCCACTTTTTTCTTCATTAGTTTTTAATTTTTCTTCATAGTCTGGAAAATCCATTGGATTTTTTGATTTCATATATTTATTAAACTCCCTAAAAGTATCTTTATCACAAATATATGATAATCTTTCATAGCTACCTAATCTAAAATAATTATTGCAATTTGAACATATATTAAGGTTTTCTTCCAAAGACTTTTTATATAAAATTTTTCCGCATTTGCTGCATTTTATCCAAGTTCCATCTGGAACTATTGGTATATCTTTTTCTTCTTCCTGAGTTAAATTTATAACTCCATACTGTCTCTTTTTAAAAATCCCCATAATTTTCACCAACTATAATTTATATTCTTTGCTTATAAAACTAGTGTCAAAGTTTCCTAAGCGAAATTTTTCGTTATTTAAAATATCTATTTGAAATTCTATATTGTTGTCAATTCCTTCTATTACAAATTCATCTAATGCTCTAAGCATTTTATTAATAGCTTCTTCTCTATTTTTACCATAGGCAATAAGCTTAGCTATCATAGAATCATATGTTGGAGGTATAGTATATCCTGAATAAACTGCAGTATCTACTCTTATTCCATTTCCTCCTGGTAAATTTAAAAATTCTATTTTTCCAGGTGAAGGTGCAAATCCCTTTTTAGGATTTTCTGCATTTATCCTACATTCAATAGCATGACCTCTTATTTCAACTTCATTTTGAGAAAAACTTAAACTTTCTCCATTAGCAATCTTTATTTGCTCCTTTACAATGTCAATTGAAGTTATCATTTCTGTGATTGGATGTTCAACTTGAATCCTTGTATTCATCTCCATAAAGTAGAAATTATTATATTTATCTACTAAAAATTCTATAGTTCCTGCATTTACATAACTTACTGCTTTTGCTGCATTTATTGCGGCTCTTCCCATTTTAGCTCTTAGATCTCCACTTAAAATAGATGATGGAGCTTCTTCTAATACTTTTTGATTTCTTCTTTGTATAGTACAGTCTCTTTCTCCTAGATGAATAATATTTCCATGCTCATCGCCTAAAATTTGAAATTCTATATGCCTAGGATTTTCTATAAACTTTTCAATATATATTGTATCGTCACCAAAATTTATTTTAGCTTCTGATTTAGCTGTAAAATATGCATTTTCAAGTTCATCTTCTTTATGAACTATTCTAATTCCTTTTCCGCCTCCACCTAAAGCTGCCTTTATCATTACTGGATATCCTATTTCTTTAGCCTCTATATATGCCTCTTCAATACTTTTTACTATTCCATTACTTCCTGGAATTACTGGAACATCTGCATTTTTCATAATTTCTCTTGCTTTTGATTTATGTCCCATAACACTTATTGTATTACTACTTGGTCCTATAAATTTTATATTACATTCTTCACATATAGCTGCAAACTCTGCATTTTCAGATAAAAATCCAAAACCTGGATGAATTGCATTACACTTTGTTATTACTGCTGCACTAATTATGTTACTTTCATTTAAATATGAGTCCTTTGATTTAGGCTTTCCTACACAAATAGCTTCATCTGCAAGCTGAGTATGCATAGCATCTTTATCAGCCTCTGAGTAAATAGCTACTGTTTGTATTCCAAGTTCCTTACAGGCTCTTATTATTCTTACTGCTATTTCTCCTCTGTTAGCTATTAAAACCTTTCTAATCATAAAAACACCTCTTTACTACCCTACCATAAAGGTTAATTCTGCTTCACATACCTTTTTATCATTTACATATGCAATACCTTTACCGATACCAGCTGAGCCTCTTATCTTAGTCAATTCAACTTCTAACCTTAAAGTATCTCCAGGAACAACCTTTTTTCTGAATTTAGCATTGTTTATTCCACCAAAGTATGCAATCTTTCCTTTAAATTCATCCCTCTTTAAAAGTGCAACTGCTCCAGCTTGTGCCATTGCCTCAACTATTAATACTCCAGGCATAACTGGCTCTACTGGAAAATGTCCTTGAAAAAAGTACTCATTCATCGTTACATTTTTTATTGCTACTATTTTATTATCTTCTAGACTTTCAACTCTATCTAATAATAAAAAAGGATATCTATGTGGGATTATCTCCATGATTTCTTTTATATCCAATTATTTCACCTACTTTATTTTAAATAATTCCATTCCAAATTCAACAATTTCTTCATCAGATCTTAAAACTTCTAATATTTCACAATCTTCTTCTGCTGTTATTTCATTCATTATTTTCATTGCCTCTACTATGCAAAGAACTTCTCCTTTTTTAACCTTAGTTCCTACTTCAACATAAGGCTTTCCTCCTGGAGTCCCTGAAGAATAATATGTTCCTACTAAAGGTGACTTAATACTTTTAAAATTTTCAATTTTATTAGAATCCTCTTTAGCTTCTTCTTTTTCTTCTGGTATATTGCTTGCTATTACTTTATTATCTGATGAAATTATTTCTTTAGAATTTTCTTTTAAAGATTCCTTAAAAGCTTCTTTATTTTTGCTAAGCTTTAATTTAATTCCGTCACTTTCTAATTCAAAAATTCTAAGAGAAGATTCATCTATAGATTTTATTAACTCCTTTATTTGTTCATAAGTTAACATTTTATCTTTCCCTCCATTTTTTGAATATAACTGTTCCATTATGTCCACCAAATCCTAATGAATTAGAAAGAGCATATTCTACTTCCTCTTTTTTACCTTCATTAATAACTATATTTAAATCACATTCTTCATCTGGATTTAAATAATTTATGTTGGCTGGAATAAAGTCGTCTCCTAATGCTTTTATACATATTATTGCTTCAATAGCCCCAGCTGCTCCAAGTAAATGTCCTGTCATAGCTTTAGTTGAGCTTACATAAACTTCCTTTGAAAAATCTCCAAAAGCTTTTTTTATGGCTATTGTTTCGACTTTATCGTTTATTTCTGTAGATGTTCCATGTGCATTTATATATGAAATTTCGCTTGGAGATATATTTGCATCTTTTATTGCATCTCTCATTGCTCTATAAGCTCCATCTCCATCAGAACTTGGAGATGTAATATGATAAGCATCACAAGTTGTTCCATAACCAACTACTTCTCCATAAATTTTTGCTCCTCTTGCTAAAGCACTTTCTAAATCTTCTAATAATAATGCACCTGCACCTTCTCCCATTACAAAACCATTTCTGTCTTTATCAAAAGGTATTGATGCTCTATTTCTATCTTCACTTTTACTAAGTGCTGTTAAAGATTGAAATGCTGAAATTCCAAACTCATTTATAGATGCTTCTGATCCACCTACTATCGCACGATCTAAATAACCATCCTTTATGCTTCTATACGCTTCCCCTATACAATGAGTTGAAGTTGCGCAAGCTGTAGTAACACTTAAACAAGTTCCTAAAATTCCAAATTCTATTGCTATACTTCCTGCTGCCATGTTAGATATAGACTGTGGTATAGTTAATGGTCCAACTCTACTAGGTCCTTTTACTTCTAAAGTCCTTATTTGCTTTTCCATTGTTGTAAGTCCACCTATTCCAGAACCAAATATTACACCAAATCTCTCTCTATCTACTTTTTCTAAATCTATATTACTATCTTTTATACACTCCTTAGCTGCAACTAGTGCTAGTTGAGTATATCTATCTAATCTTTTTGCATCTTTTTTACTTATATAATCTTCTGCTTTAAAATCTTTCACTTCTGCGGCTACTTTAACTTTGAATTCTGTTGTATCAAAAAAGGTTATATTATCTATACCATTTTTTCCTTCTTTAACAGAATTCCAAAAGCTTTCAATTGAATTACCTATCGGTGTTATAGCTCCTAATCCTGTGATTACTACTCTTCTTTTCATAAAAATTCACTCCTTTTAAAGCATAACCATTCCGCCATCTACATTTATTACTTGACCTGTAATATAGTCAGATAAATTAGATGATAAGAATAAAGCTAAATTTGCTACTTCCTTAGGGTCTCCTATTTTCTTCATAGGAATTGTTTTTAAAACTTCCTCTTTAACCTTTTCTGGAAGTACACTTGTCATATCTGTATTAATATATCCTGGTGCAATTACATTTACATTTATATTTCTAGCAGCAAGTTCTCTTGCTACAGATTTTGAAAAACCTATAACACCTGCTTTAGATGCAGCATAATTACATTGTCCTGCATTTCCTGTAACACCCACAACTGAGGATATATTTATTATCTTTCCATATCTTTGTTTAACCATTACTGCTGAGACTGCTTTAGTTGTATTGAAAGTTCCTTTTAAATTTATATCTATAACATCATTAAAATCTTTTTCACTCATTCTTATAATTAATCCATCTTTAGTTATTCCTGCATTGTTAACTAAGATATCTATTCTTTCAAAATTATTCTTAACTTCTTTTACAAAGTTACTTACTTCCTCTTCTTTACTTACATCACATTTAACTGCTAATACTTTAACTCCAAAGCTTTTTAATTCTTCTACTAGCTTTTCTATTTCTTCACTATAATTTCTATAATTAATTGCTATATTAGCTCCATTTTGTGCTAATGTTCTTGCTATTTCTCTTCCTATTCCTCTAGTTCCACCTGTTACTATTGCATTTTTATTTTTAATCATTTAAGCTTCTATCCCTTCTAATGTTTTTTGTAAAGATTTCATATCTTCAACATTATAAATTTTAACCTTAACGCCCTTTTCCCTGCTTATTTCTTTAATGAAGCTACTTAATACTCTTCCTGGTCCAAGCTCTATAAAGGTGTCAACTCCCATATTAAGCATCTTTTCTATACTTTCACTCCATCTAACAGAGGATTTTACTTGGCTAAAAAGTAATGATTTTATATCGTCTTTATCGTCTATAATCTCTGCTGTAACATTAGATATAGTTTTTACTTTAGGTTTATTAAATTTTATATTTTGAAGTTCTTCTCTAAGCTTTATTGATGCCTTTTCTAATAAGGAAGTATGAAAAGGTCCTGATACCTTAAGTTCTATAGCTCTTTTTGCTCCAGCTTCTAAGGCTAATTCCATTGCTTTTTTTACAGCTTCTTTTTCTCCACCTACTACAATCTGATTATTTGTATTGTAATTTGCAATTTCTACTATGCCATTTTCCCTAGCTTTTTCTAAAGCAGCTTTTAGTTTTTCTAGTGGTAATCCTATTATTGCTGCCATTGAACCAACTCCCACTGGAACTGCTTCTTGCATGAATCTACCTCTCTTTTTTACTAAAGCTACTGCTTCCTCAAAATTCAAGACTTCTGATGTCACTAAAGCTGAATATTCTCCAAGACTCAGCCCTGCCACCACATCAGCTTTAATTCCTTTTTCTTCAATGGCTTTTTTAGCTGCAATTGAAGTTATTAAAATAGCTGGCTGTGTATTTTCTGTAATATCTAATTCTTCTCTATTTCCATTAAATATTAAATCTTTTATATCAAAACCTAGTATATCATTTGCTTTATCAAAAACCTCTCTACATACTGAGATGTTTTCATATAAATCTTTTCCCATTCCTATATATTGAGATCCTTGACCTGCAAAAATAAATGCTGTTTTCATACTTCCTCCATTTTAAAGGTTTCTAATTATATTTTCATATTCATTAAACATTTCTTCTATAATTTCTTTAGCACTTTGCTTTTTTGAAATCATACCTGCAATTTGCCCAGCCATAAGAGATCCTTGTTCTACATCTCCGTCTTTTACAGCTTTTTTAAGAGCACCTCTTCCAATATCCTCTAATACCTCCATAGAAGCATTTTTACTTTCAAGATTTAAATATTCTCTTGCAAGTTTATTTTTTAAGACTTGAACAGGGTGTCCTGTACTTCTACCTGTTACAACTGTATCGATATCTTTGGATTTTATTACTGCATCTTTATAGTTTTCATGTATTGTACATTCAGTAGCAACTAAAAATCTTGTTCCTATTTGAATGCCACTTGCACCTAGCATAAATGCAGCTGCAACGCCTCTACCATCACCTATTCCTCCTGCTGCTATAACAGGAATATTTACAGCATCCACAACTTGTGGTATCAAAACCATTGTTGTTAACTTTCCTATATGGCCTCCAGCTTCACAGCCTTCTGCAACTACTGCATCTGCTCCAGCTCTTTCCATTCTTTTAGCTAATGCTACTGATGCTACAACTGGTATTACCTTTATTCCTGCCTTTTTCCACTTTTCAATGTACTTACCAGGATTTCCAGCTCCAGTAGTAACGACTTTAACACCTTCTTCGATAACAACATCTGATAACTCATCTGCATTTTCTGAAAGCAACATTATATTAACGCCGAAAGGCTTATCAGTTAGTTCTTTTGCTTTTCTAATTTCTTCCCTTACAACACTTACTGGAGCATTTGCTCCAGCAATTATTCCAAGACCACCTGCGTTTGAAACCGCAGCTGCTAAAGAACTATCTGCAACCCAAGCCATTCCCCCTTGAAAAATAGGGTATTTAATATTTAGCAATTTGCAAATATTGTTGTTCATGAGTTTTCCTCCACTCTATTTTTCTATAGCACTTTCTATATACTTTACTGCATCTCCTACAGTTTTTATAGTTTCAACATTTTCTACTTTTACATCAAATGCATCTTCAAGATCCATTACTACTTGGAATAAATCTAATGAATCTGCTCCTAAATCCTCTATAAAGCTAGTTTCTAACTTTACATCCTCTTCATTAACTCCTAATTGTTCTACTACTATTTCCTTAATTTTTTCAAATACCATTTTAAAATCCTCCTAAAATTTAATTAATGCTCCAGCCCAGGTTAATCCTCCACCAAAAGCTGCTATTATTATTTTATCTCCTCTTTTTATAAGGCCTTTTTCAAAAAGTTCGCTTAATGCTATTGGAATACTTGCTGCTGAAGTATTTCCATATTTATCAACATTAATATAAAACTTATCCTTATCTATATCTAATCTTCTTGCTGCTTCATTAATTATTCTTAAATTAGCTTGATGTGGAACTATATATTTTATATTTTCTATTCTTTCATCTGCTTTTTTTAACAAGTCATTAACTACATCAGGCAAAACTGATACTGCAAATTTAAAAACTTCAGCACCCTTCATTTCTATATATCTTTTTTCACTAATTTTTTCTTTAGCAAAAGGTGTATTTAGCTCTAATTGCCCTGCAACTAAGCTCTTTTCACCAAGACCTCCATCTGATGAGAAACAAGTACTAACTATTCCTTCTTCTTCATTTGAAAGCTCAATTACTGCAGCTCCTGCTCCATCTCCAAATAATATACAAGTACCTCTATCATTCCAATCAACTATTCTTGATAATACTTCTGCTCCAATTACTAATGCCCTTTTCTTATCTGTACCTTTAATCAAGCTAGATGCTACAATTAAAGAATATACAAATCCTGAACATGCAGCTGAAATATCAAAAGCAACTGCTTTATTACATCCTAATAATCCTTGAATGCTACAGGCTGTAGATGGCATTATTTTATCAGGTGAAGTTGTAGCCACAATTATTAAATCAATATCATCACTACCACAATTACTATTTTTCAACGCTGCTACTGCTGCCTTGTAAGCTAATTCTACAGTTCCTTCTCCACTGGATATTCTTCTTTCTTTTATTCCAGTTCTCTTAGTTATCCATTCATCTGTAGTATCTACTATATTTTCTAAATCTTTATTACTTATAATATTCTCTGGACAATAATGACCAAATCCAACTACTTTTACTCCTTTCATTCAACGCCTCTTTCTCAAATTATTTTTGATATGAGTAAAATATCTCATTTATCAAATATTTTTATATTCAAAGTTTTAATATATATTAAGCTACTATTTCGTGATTTAAGCTAGATGCTACTCTCACGCCTACTAAAGATGTTATTAATACTTTAACTATATCTCCTGGGATTGTTAATAAAAATCCATAATAAATAGCAAAGCTTATTGATATATTTGCTCCTAAGTAATATTTATTTATAAAATAGAAATATGGTACTCCTATTAAATAAATTACTATTACTCCTATAATATTAGCTAAAAACACATTTTTAAAACTATTTTTCTTTTTAGAAATTACTTTTCCAATTATATATGATGATAAAATAAGTCCAATTAAATAACCAAATGTAGGTTGAAATATATATTGAGGTCCTCCTCCTCTAGTAAATACAGGGATTCCTATAAGCCCTATGAGTACATATAGCAATTGTGACAAAGCTCCTTTTTTTGCACCCAATATGATAGCACTAATACTACAAAAGAAAAATTGCATTGTAAATGGTACATATGGAACTGGGATTCTAATAAATGCTCCTATCGCTGTCAAAGCTGCAAAAGTTGATATTAGAATTTTATCTTTCACTGTAAGATTCAATTAGTCACCTCCTCTCAAATATTTTGACTATCAAAGTAATATCATCATGATAATACCATTTTTTTAATTTGTCAATATTCGTAATTTATTTTTAATTATTGTATTTTTTAAAAATCTGAACTATACTATTAATAATATTTTGATTATCAAAGTATTATTTTTTATTTAAAGGAGTAAAATTATGAATATTAAACCATTAAAAATTGGTAATTTAATAGCTAAAGTTCCTATAATTCAAGGCGGAATGGGTGTCGGTGTTTCCCTTTCTAATCTTGCAGGTAATGTTGCGAAAAACGGTGCAATTGGAGTTATTTCTGCTGCTCATGCAGGTTATATGGAAGAAGATTTTGAAAGTAATACATTAAAAGCTAATCTTAGAGGATTAGCTAAACATATAAAGAGAGCTAAAGAAATAAGCTCTAATAGAATAATTGGAGTTAATGTAATGGTTGCAATGAACAATTATGTTGAACACGTAAAGGCTGCAATTGAAGCTGGTGCTGATTTAATTATATCTGGTGCTGGACTTCCATTAAATCTACCTGAAATTACAGAGGGAAGTTCTATAAAGATAGCCCCTATAGTTTCATCATCAAAAGCTGCAAAAGTAATACTAAACTATTGGAAAAAACATTTTAACAAAACCGCTAATGCTGTAATTGTTGAAGGTCCACTAGCTGGAGGTCACCTTGGATTTAAAGCTAATAACTTAAATGATGAAATTAAAAATTTCGATAATAATGTTATAAGTATTATTAAAGAAGTTAAAAACTTTGAAAATGAATTTAATACTACTATACCTGTTGTTGTAGCTGGAGGTGTATTTACTCATGATGACATGATTAAATATCTGAATCTTGGAGCTTCTGGAGTACAAGTGGCTACAAGGTTTGTAGCTACTCATGAATGTGATGCTCATATTAATTTTAAAAATGCTTATGTAAATTGTACAAAAGAAGATATTGAATTGACTATAAGTCCCGTAGGAATGCCAGGAAGAGCCATAAGAAATAAATTGACAGAAACATTAAAGAAAGAAAGAATAAAAATAACTAAATGTTATAATTGTTTAATTCCTTGTAATCCAGCCAATACACCATATTGTATAAGCTCAGCTTTAATTAACTCTGTTAAAGGTGATGTTGAAAATGGATTAGTTTTTTGTGGGGGAAATGCTCATAGAATAAATAAAATAGTTTCAGTTAAAGAACTTATAGATGAATTAATGGGAAAAAATATAATTGTTAATGAATAATTGATATAAAATGCGAATATAAAGGCTGCGATAAATAGATATGTTTCATAAGCTAAATAGCTACGAAAAGAAGTACTAGGCTCGGAGAACTGCTATGCCAAGAGTTTTGGTTAAACTCGCTGCGCTCAGACAAACCAACAACACTAAGGCATAGTAGTTCTTCCTTCACCAAGTACTTCTAGTTTCTCGCTATATACTTATTTCACATATTCTATTTACTTTCGCCAACTTATATTAAGAATTTAAATTAATAATAAATTAAGTTATTTGTAAAAATAATTGGTGAGTGACATTAAAATTTAGTTAAGTGTAGCAAACTATAATTGAGCCTGTTCCACGTTACCTTTTACCTGACACCTGTTCCCTGCTCCCTGTTACCTATAAAATCAAAGCAACTGTGCACTGTACCTTGTGAACTGTGAACTGAAAAATGCTTCGCATTTTTTTATAATTATTCTCCTAATTTTAAAATTATCTTTATAAAGAATATCTACTTGTATATAAGCTTCTATTATTTTACAATTATATTGTACTATATTTTAGGAGCTGATTTTTATGGCATACGTGGAGAAAAAGCCTATTACCCGTAGTAAATTAAGATTATTTTTAGGACAAACATATTATAAAATTAAGAAGTATTTTTACTGGTGGTTTTCTAAAAATTCATATTGTAAAAACATTAGCCAAAATCAATTAGATAATATAATTTTTACTCATAGCACACCACTTTTTAGAAAATTAAAGAATGTTGATATGTACTTACAACGTAATAAAGTTGAGAATTTAAAAATTGCTTTGAAAAAACTTGATGGTATTATTATCATGCCCGGGGAATATTTCTCTTATTGGAAACTTATTGGAAAGCCTAATTATAGAAAAGGCTATAAGGATGGGGTAGTTCTTTGTCCTAATGGTGACTTTAAACCTGGAGTTGGTGGTGGTCTATGTCAATTGTCAAATTTGATTTATTGGATGACATTACATACTCCTCTTACTGTAACTGAAAGGTACAGGCATAGTCATGATGTTTTTCCTGATACCAACAGAACCCAACCATTTGGTTCTGGAGCAACTTGCTTTTATAATTATTTAGATTTAGAAATTAAAAATACTACAAATAAACCTTATCAACTTAAATTGTATCTTACAAATGAAAACCTTATAGGTGAATGGCGTTCAACTGAAATGTGTAATTATAGTTATGAAATTTATGAAAAGGAACACTCAATAACTCCTGGGTTTTTTGGTCATTATATTAGAAATAATGTAATATATAGAAAAACTTATAATATTGTTGGTGATGAAATTAATGATGAGTATATCTCAGAAAATCACGCATTTATGATGTATCAACCATATCTGAGTAATTGATAATGGATAATTAATTTAAAAACTCGAAGAGTTTTATATTTAGTGAAAGAATGAAAAAATGAAAGAATTGTGGAATAAACTTCTACGGAGTTTAGTAAAATTTTATTTTCTTAATTTAGCATAGCTAAATTATTTCCTTAATTCTTTCATTTTATATTTAAAATTTTAATTTTAAATTAAATTTTAATTTTTTCATTCTTCCATTTTAGCTATATGATTTTTTTACTGCTTTTAATAAGACTTTTGGATCTTTCTTATATTGAGTTACTGGAATCACCTTTTTATCTTTTACATTCAGTAAAGTATATATTGCCATTCTTGCTGCACGAACTGAATATTCCTCAGTAAACACCATATCTTCAGGAATCTCAACAAATTGACTTATCATGGCAAAGTTAGTTGAACCTTCTGGTACTACTTTAGGTCTATCACTCATTTTACGTGGTTGGAATTGAGCATCTACATATGGCATCATACATGGAATCACATTTATTACGCTATCCATTATTTCTTCTACTTTATCTTCAAAGTGTAAATGGTGTAGAAGTTCTATTAATAATTCTTCTCCGGTACACTCTCTCATTGGTTTCTTTACGTAATCGCCTACTTTATCTGTATATAATCCATATCCCCAGAAAATTGTTGTATCCATTGGTTGGTTTTTAAAATGTGGTTGAGCTGCAACAACTATGCTCATTAACCAATTCGAATCTTTGAATGTCATTAAAGCTCCACTGCCTGGTACATTCCCTGAAAATTGTTCTATTAACTTTAATAGCTTATCTCCTTTACAAGTTACGGTAAAGCTTTCCCAATTTGTTTCATCTGGATGATTGAAGAATGGTTCTGGATTTCCAAGTCCCATTTTCTTTTTAGCAACTTTTGTCCATAATTCTCCTGAAATTGGCTTGTTAGGATTATATTCTGGGGCATTCTTTAAATCTCCTAATGTTGCACTGTCTGTCATGCAAGCATTAGTCATTATACATATATCCCCATCATTTAATTCAATTATTTTTTCACCTTCTTCATTTTCTATATGAATAGCTGTAACTGTTATTCCTTCTCCCGCTTTAAAATCTAAATCAGTTACTGTTGCATTTATACTAAAATCAACATTAAATTTATCTAAATATGCTTTTAAAGGCATTATAACTGACTCATATTGATTATATCTAGTACGAGTCACCCCTTCTAGTGTTTCAATACGTGAAAATTCAAATATCATACGTTCCATATATCTTTTAAATTCAAATAAACTAGACCATTTTTGGAAAGCAAAAGTTGTTTGCCACATATACCAGAAATTTGTTGTAAAGAAATGTGGTGTATCCTTAAACCAATCTTCTATTGTGAGATCATCTAATTTTTCTTCTGGAGTGATCATTAATTTCCCAAGTGCCATACGGTCTGCATTGTTAAATCCCATTCCTTTTACATCTTGTATAACACCGTATCTATCAATTAAACGAGCTTGTGCATGTGTTGGGTGTAAATGATCAAAGTTTAATATTTCCTCTGTAACACTCATTCCAGGCATTTCTAGTGATGGTACACTTCTTAATAATTCCCAGAAGTTTTCGTATGTTTCTTCATTTAGCATTCTTCCTCCACGACATACAAATCCATTATCAGGATCTCCCGCTCCATCATTACTTCCGCCTAAAATATTCATACCTTCTATAATGTGAATATTTTCACCTTTAAAATTACAATCTCTAACCAAGTATGCTGCCCCAGCTAAAGATGCTAAACCTCCTCCAACAAAATAAACCTGTCTTTCCTTATTATCAAAATTTTCTGTAAAGGTCTCAAATGATGATTTTTTTTCTCCATCATTTTTTAACTTTTTAGCAGCTATTGCAGCAACTGCTGCAGCTCCGGCAATAGCACCTACAGCTAATAAAGGATTTATCTTAGTATTTTTTGTTTTTTTACTCATAAAGCTATACCTCAACTTTCCTTAATGTTTTCTCTTTCTGATTAATATTATAGTTTATCCAAATTATAATGTATTTAGACAATATTTATTATTTGTCTAAATTTCTTTATTTCTTATAATTTGTTCATATTATAACTACTCTATTCATATTTATAAAATCTAAAACTTTAAAGAAAGTTTTTCTAATACAAAAAAATATACAGTATCAAAACTTGATGCTGTATATTTTTAAATCTATTTCTGCTTATTTATTGAATCTAAATATTGTACTGCACTAAGAGCTGCAATATTCCCTTCTCCTGCAGATTTTATATATTGATATGGCCTACCAACGCAATCTCCAGCTGCAAAGCATCCTGATAAATTAGTTTTCATAAGTCTATCAACTGCAATGTGGTTTTCTTCTATCTTTAATCCTGGAACTAGTTGTCCTGGGGATATTGAATCTTTTAATACAAAGACTGCATCTGTTAATATTTCAGAGTCTTTTAAAATTAATTTATTTACTTTGTTTTCACCTATAATTTCTTTAGGCTTATCTTCTATTAATTTTATATTATCTCTTAAATTATATTGGTCTTTGTACATAGGAATATAATATATCTCACCTGCTAATTCTGAAACATAATTTGCTTCCGCTTCTGCTTCTTTATTATACCCTATTATAGTAACAGTTTTTCCTTTATATAAAGGGGCATCACAGGTTGCACAATATCCAACTCCCCTACCTAAATACTTTTCCTCGCCTTCAATAGGTTTTGTGTATTCTATTCCTGTTGCTAAAATAATAGACTTTGCTTCAAAAGTTTTATCATTTGCCATTAAAACAAAATATTCTCCCATTGCATATATATTATTTATTCTTTCTTCCGTTATTGCAATATCCATAGCTTTTATATGCTCTTGAAATCTTTCCTTAATGCCTTCTCCTGTTAAGCCATAAAACCCTAAATAATTATTTACTTTAGGTGCTTTAGCAAGTTTATTGCTCAAATTATTGTTTCCAAAAATGATAAATTTCTTATTTCTTATTTTTGCATTTAATGCTGCTGATAATCCAGCTGGACCACTACCTACTATTGCAATATCATATCTTTCGCTCAATTTTCTACCTCTTCTTATTATAGATGTTTAATGATAGCATCCTTTAAAGAATCCTTTGGCATAAAACCAACTAAGGTATCTACAGGTGTACCATTTTTAAATATCATTAAAGTTGGAATACTTAATATTTGATATTTATTTGCTAAATTTGCATTTTCATCTACATCTATCTTTACAAATCTTGCATTAGTTATTTCTGTTGAAACTTCTTCTATTATAGGAGCAATCATTTTACAAGGATTACACCAAGTTGCCCAAAAATCTACTAATACAACTCCTTCATAATTTAATACTACTTCATTAAAATCTGTTTCTGATACGTGTTGAACCATATAAATCCGCCTCCCGATATACCCCCTAAGGGTATGATTATATTTTAATTTTATACAATTATTTTATTATAGTCAATACTTTATAAAAGATTATATAATTTATTTTCTCCAACTTATAGATTTATATTATTTATTTTTTTAAATGTAAAAATTGAGATTCATATAGTTCTTTATATAAACCTTGCTCTTTAAGCAACTCTTCATGACTTCCTTTTTCTTCGATTCCTTTATCTGTTAAAACTAAAATTTCATCCGCATTTTTTATTGTAGATAGTCTATGGGCAACAACTATAGTTGTTCTGCCTTTACAAAGTTCCTCTAAGGATTTTTGTATCATATATTCAGTTGTATTATCTAAAGCTGATGTTGCCTCATCTAAAATCAATATAGGTGGGTTTTTTAAGAATACTCTCGCTATTGATATTCTTTGTTTTTGTCCCCCTGAAAGCTTCACCCCCCTTTCCCCTATATAAGTATCATATCCTTCTGGTAATGTCATTATAAATTTATGTATATTTGCTCTTTTAGCAGCTTTTACTACTTCTTCATCACTTGCATTATGCTTACCATATAATATATTATCTTTTATTGTTCCTGTAAATAAGAATACATCTTGTTGTACTATACCTATATTTTTTCTTAAAGATTCTAATTTTGTATCATATATACTTATATCATCAATATAAATATTTCCTTCTGTAGCATCATAGAATCTAGGAATTAAATTACAAAATGTAGTTTTACCTCCACCTGAAGGCCCTACTAATGCTAGCATTTTCCCTTGTTCTATATCTAGATCTATTCCTTCTAAGATATTTTTTTCATCATAACTAAAATGAACATTATCAAACTTTATATGCCCTTTTACATCTTTCAATTCTAGATTTCCATCATTCTCAATTTCTTCATCTATAATAGATATAAATCTTTTAAACCCAGTCATTCCATTTTGATATTGCTCCATAAAGTTAACTAATTTTTTAATTGGTTGAGTAAATAACTTTATATATAAAAGATATGCAAAGAAGTCTCCCAAATTTATAATATCTAAGTATGTGAATACTCCTCCAGCAATTAAAACTACATAATCTAAAATATCTATTCCAAAGCCAACGCCTGCAAAATATTCAGCCATAACTTTATATGCTCTAGATCTAGCATTTTTAAACTTATTATTTCCATGTTCAAACTTATCTATTTCATGTTCATGAGAAACAAAAGCTTTAGTTATTCTTATACCTGAAAGTGAGTTTTCTAAATTAGAGTTTACTGCGGATGTTTCAACCCTAGTTTCCATAAAAGCACTCATCATTCTATTTTTTTGCTTTAATGTAAATAAAACTATAAATGGAATAAATGCAAATATAATAAGTGTTAGTGGAATATTTATTGTACTTAACACTACGAATGAGCCAATTAACATAACAAGAGAAATAAATAAATCTTCTGGCCCATGGTGAGCAAGTTCTGATACTTCCATAAGATCATTTATCATTCTACTCATTAAATCTCCTGTTTTATTGTTATCAAAATAACTATTAGGTAACTTTTGCAAACGCAAGAACATATCTTTTCTCATATCTCCCTGCATATGTACTCCCATAACATGTCCATAGTATTGCATAAAGTATCCACACCCTGCTTTTACTACATATATTATTAATAAAGTAATCCCAAATACAACTAGCATTCTAAGATTTTTATTGGGAATACTATCATTTACTAATGTTCTTGTCATCATAGGATAAACAAGGTCACATGCTGCTGCTATAAATGCAGCAGCCATATCTAAGAAAAATAATTTTTTATATGGCTTATAATAACTAATAAATCTCTTTACCATAAATAACCTCCTATTATTACTACATTAATTTTTATTATTCTTTAATAATAGCCCTATTGATAATTATTTTCAAGAAGTCTTTGATATTTTGAAATATTTTATTGAATTTTATCTATATATATCTACTATTAATCCTTGAATTTCATCAATTGATGAAGCTATATTTAAGTTTTCTCCTTCTCCATTTAAAAGAGATTTAGTTAAATCTTCAAGTTTTTTATCTATTGTATCTATTGTTATAAAATATTGAGTTTGCCAAAAACTAATATCCTTTTTTGTATCATACATAAATTTTAAAATTGATTCTAAATATTCCTTTATTAGCTTTTTATAAGCTATTACATCTCCATATGTTTTTGTAATTACTAATCTATTTCCCTTTTTATGAATATTTTCAATCATTTCCTTCAATTGCTCTTCTGATTTTCTTTCTCTAGCTTGATTAAAGCTTTGGGAAAAGTCTCTTTTTTCTGAAATCACTTTTGTATCTTGCTTCACAGGAGCTTTTCTATTAATTCTTCCTATTTCCATACTACTCACCCTTTCTCTAAAGATTATTATATCATTATTTAGAAAATATTTTCTCACTTTTTTTCCCATGTATTAATATTATTAAAAGTAATCATGATATACTTATATAGAGATTTTATTTTACAATTTTTAGAAGTGGGAGGAATTTTTATGTGGTTTAATGAAAGTTCAGAAGAAATAGTAAAGACTTTATCTTCTGATATTATTAATGGTCTTTCTTCAGAAGAAGTAAAGATAAGATTAGAAAAGGATGGCTTAAATAAACTTCAAGGAAAAAAGAAAAAATCTTTTTTACAACTTTTTATTTCGCAAATTAACGATATTATGATTTATATTTTATTAGTTGCAGCCATAATTTCTGCTATCGTTGGCGAAATAAGTGATGCAATAATAATTCTTTTTGTAATATTTATTAATGCAATAATAGGAGTTATTCAAGAATCTAAAGCTGAAAAAGCCTTAGAAGCTTTAAAAAATATGTCCACCCCTAAAGCTCTTGTTAAAAGAGATGGTCAAATTATTGAAGTTTCATCAGAGGAAGTTGTTGTTGGAGATATTGTTGTAATTGATGCTGGAAGATATATTCCGGCTGATTTAAGATTAATTGAAACTGCTAATTTAAAAATTGAAGAATCAGCATTTACAGGTGAATCTGTACCTTCTGAAAAAAATTCTGATATTATAGCTGAAGAAAATAATGTCCCTATTGGTGATCAGCACAATATGGCTTTTATGTCTACTCTAGCCACCTACGGTAGAGGTCTCGGCATTGTAATAGCTACAGGAATGAATACTCAAATAGGCAAAATAGCTAAAATGTTAGATGCTGAAGAAGAAAATATAACTCCTCTTCAAAAAAAGTTAGCTCAACTTGGTAAAATTTTAGGCTTTATGGCAGTAGGAATATCTATAATTATGTTTATAGTTTCTATGTTTCAAGGAAGAGATTTCCTTGAAATGTTCATGACTTCTATAAGCTTAGCTGTTGCTGCTATTCCTGAAGGCCTGCCTGCAATAGTTGCTATTGTACTTGCTCTTGGCGTCCAAAGAATGATAAAAGAAAATGCAATTATTAGAAAACTGCCTTCTGTTGAAACATTAGGTTCTGTTAATATAATCTGCTCTGATAAAACTGGTACATTAACAATAAATAAAATGACAGTAAAAAAATATTATGTTAATGGAGAAATTAATACATTAGATGAAATTAATCTTAATAATGATGAAAGTAAGATTTTAGTTCATGGTATGATTTTATGTAACGATGCTACTTCTAAAAGCGGAGTACAAACTGGTGATCCTACAGAAGTTGCTTTAATTGATGTAGGAAATAAATTAAATATATTCAAGGAAGATTTAAACACTTCTCATGAGAGAGTAAATGAAATTCCTTTTGATTCTGATAGAAAGCTTATGACAACAGTAAATAGTTATAATAATGCTTTTACCGTTTTTACTAAGGGTGCTATAGATAGTATTTTAAAAATATCTAATAAAATATTGGTTAATGGAGAAATTAAAGAATTTAATAATGAAGAAAAAAATAAAATTCTTTCAGCTTCAAATATAATGTCTGATGATGCTTTAAGAGTTTTGGCTTTAGGTTATAAAAATATAGAAAATGAACATGTTGCTATAGATGAATTGGAAGAAAATCTAATCTTTGTAGGCTTTATGGGTATGATAGATCCTCCTAGAGAAGAAGTAAAAGGCTCTATTCAAGTTAGTAAGAATGCTGGTATTAGAACTATAATGATAACAGGCGATCATAAAAATACAGCTGTTGCTATTGCCAAAGAACTTGGTATAGCTAATGATATATCTGAAGCTATGTCTGGAAGTGAAATAGATAGTTATTCAGATGAGGAATTTACCAAAATAGTTAATAATTATAGAGTTTTCGCTCGTGTATCTCCTGAGCATAAAGTTAAAATTGTAAAAGCCTTTAAATCTCATGGAAATATAGTTTCTATGACAGGTGATGGTGTTAACGACGCCCCATCTTTAAAAGCAGCAGATATAGGTGTTGCAATGGGAATTACAGGAACTGATGTTGCAAAGGGTGCTGCTGATATGGTTTTAACAGATGATAACTTTACTACAATTGTCAAAGCCGTTGAAGAAGGAAGAAATATATTTAATAATATAAAAAAATCTATTCTATTCTTATTAAGCTGTAACTTAGGAGAAGTTGTTGCTTTATTTGTTGCAATATTATTAAATTGGGCTTCACCTTTATTACCTATACACATTCTTTGGGTAAATCTAATTACAGATAGTTTCCCTGCTCTTTCTTTGGGTGTTGATCCTGGAGATAAAAGTGTTATGGATGTTCCTCCAAGAAATCCAAAGGAAAGCTTATTTGCAGGTAAAATGGGGAAACTATTAATAATAAATGGTATCCTAATAGGTATAACAACTTTATTTGCTTTTGTACTTGGAGAATACTTATATCCAGAATCATTAAGACACGCTCAAACAATGGCATTTGTAGTTCTTAGTGTTTCACAATTATTTTATTCTCTTGCTATGAGAAATGAAACTAAATCCTTATTCCAAGTTGGAATACTAAAAAACAAATGGTTAATTGCATCAGTGTTATTTGGAATACTATTACAATTCATTATAATAACAATACCATTCACTGCAGAAATCTTTAAAGTCTATTCACTAGAATTTAAAGATTGGGTAATAGTTATCTTAATTTCATTAATTCCATTTGTTGTTAACGAAATAATTAAAGTATTCTTTAGAATGAATGAAAGAAAAAAATAAAAATTTATTACTAAATTTAAAATTGCAATATAAAGGCGAAGATAAATAGATATACTCCATAAGCTAAATAGCTGCGCAAAGAAGTACTAAGCTCGGAAAAACCACTATGCCAAGAGTTTTGGTTAAACTCACTACGCTCAAACAAACCAACAACACTAAGGCATAGTAGTTCTTCCTTCACCAAGTACTTCTAATTGCTCACTATATACTTATTTCACATATTCTATTTATCTTCGCCAACTTATATTAAGAACTTAAAATAATATTGAATCAAATTTAATTATTATTCATATCTATATTAATTTTATTATCATCAAGGAATTGTCTTAAAACCTTTATCAATTTATTATAATCAGTACAGTTAAAGTACATAAAACTATCTCCACCATGATGAAAATATATTAACTTAATCTTGTCTTTATGATTTACTAATTTAACCTTATTAACTTTATTCCATCTACAAGAATCACCTTTAATTCCTGATAACCCTTGATTTGTAATACCCTTTCTAGAAAATGCTCCTAGTAAAAATAGTATTGAATACATTATTCCAGATATTAGTTCATTTGTATTGGTATAATAAAAAAAGTTAACTATTAAAATAAAAACCGATGCCGACAACATAATTACGCGATATACCTTATTAATTGAAGCTTTAATCAAATAAAACTTCTGTCCAATTAATGTAATAAAAATTAATGCAGAAACTAAGATTATATCAAAATTATCATGAATCTTCATAACAAAATACCTCTTTTATAAATTCTACAATTCTTATTATATATACTTATTTTCCCATCATCAATCATAAGTTAAATATTAATAAAAGAAAAAACCGTTCCTAAGATTTTTTACTTAAGCACAGTTTTAATTTACAAATATTTAATTCCATAACTCAACTCGCCTGAGTTATTTCCTCAATTCTTCATTCTTCATTTTTAACTATTAATTTAAAATATGTTTCCTTCTTCCAAAATTCCATCCTTCATTGAATATATCTTGTCAGCCACTTTTTCTGCAAAACTCATATCATGTGTTATTATAAGCATACTCATTCCATCCTTTGCAAGGCTTCTTATTAAAGTTGCGACTTCTCCTGTTAATCCAGGATCTAAGGCTGAAGTTGGTTCATCAAAACACATAAGCTTTGGATTTAATGCTAAGGCTCTCCCTATTGCAACTCTTTGTTTTTGCCCTCCAGATAACTCATATGGATAGTTATTTATTTTATCACTTAATCCTAGAAATCCTAGAATCTCTTTAGCATTTTTCTTTGCATTTTCTTCGCTTTGTTTTAAAACCCTTTTAGGAGCTTCTATTAAGTTTTCTAAAACACTCATATGTGGGAATAAGTTGAAGTTTTGAAATACTAAGCCTATTTCTCTTCTTGCTTCATTAAATTCTTCTTTCCCTTTATAAACCCCATTTTCACATAAAAACTTATTATCTATTTCCATGCTTCCTGCATCACAAAACTCTAATCCATTTACACATCTTAATAAAGTTGTTTTACCACCACCAGAAGGACCAACTATTACTGCTATTTCTCCACTTTTTATTTCTAAATCTATTCCTTTTAAAACTTCAAGCTTTCCAAAGTTTTTCTTTAACCCTTGAATCTTTAGCATAACTTTTCCTCCTATTCATAGTAATTAAACTTCTTTTCAATAAATTCTAAAACTTTTGTTATTATTCCATTAAATATTAAATAAACTACTGCTACAACTACAAAAGGCATTATAGATGAAAGCCTGTTTGAAGCTATTTTAGCTATCTTTAAAAGTTCATCTAATCCTACCACATAAATTAAAGCTGTATCTTTGACTAAAGTAACAACTTCACTTGCTACTGGTGGAAATATTTTCTTTAATGCTTGTGGCATTATAATTCTAAAAAATGTGTCTTTTTTACTTAAGCCTAATACTTCTGCACCTTCAAATTGACCTTTATCTATAGATAATATTCCCGCCCTAAATATTTCTGCAAAATATGCTCCGTAGTTTAAAACCATAGCTAATATTGCTGCTGGAAATCTAGGAATACTTATATTTAATAAAGGTAACCCAAAAAATATAAATAATATTTGTAAAAGTAAAGGTGTTCCCCTTAATATTAATACGTAAGCACCTGTTATTGATTTTAAAATACTTATTTTAGAAATCCTTCCTAGTGCAATAATAACTCCTAATGGAATAGAGAAAATAAGAGTAATTGCAAATATTTCTATTGTTACTTTTAATCCCTCTAAAGCCTGTGGAATAAAAGTTATTATTTCGTTCATTAATTCCAAAGTAAACACTTCTTTCTTAGTCATTTTATAATTTTATTTAGCTATTATATTATCTCCAAACCACTTTTTAGAGATTTCTCCTGCTTTTCCTTCTTGAACTAATTCATCAAAAGCTTTATTAAATGCTTCTACTAATTCTTTATCATCTTTTCTCATACCAACAGCATAAGCTTCTTTTCCAAAATCATCTTTTAACACTTTATACTTATCAGCACCTCTTTGATTTATATAATATTTAGCTAATATTTCATCAGCAACAACTGCATCTAATCTACCGGCTTCTAAATCCATTAAAGCTTCATTATTAGTTTCAAATGTAACTATTTTGCTATCCTTAAAAGTATCTACTATATTTCCATCAGCTTCAATTGCATCAACAGCACTTGATTGATTTTGTGCGCCTACTCTTGCTCCATTCAAATCTTCTTTTGAATTAATTTTTGAATCTGATAATGTTATTATAACTTGTCTATTATTTAAATATTCTTTTGAAAACTCAACTTTTTCTTTTCTTTCGTCTGTTACGCTATATCCATTCCATATAAAATCTATATTACCGTTATTAAGTTCAGTTTCTTTCATACTCCAATCTATTGGCTGAAATACTATTTTCTTTCCTAATTTTTTTTCCATTTCTTTAGCAAGATCTATATCAAACCCTGTATATTCTCCATTTTCATCTTTAAATCCCATTGGCACAAATGTATCATCAAATCCTAATACTAGTTCATCCTTATCCATAGAATTCACTGTTTTTTTTTCTGTACAAGATATCATTGCAAAAGATACTAATATTAATAAATACCCCACTAATAATTTTTTCATCATTTTCATATATAAAATCCCCCTTTTTATGCTTTACATTATTTATATTTCTTTCTTTATTTAATACTTTATCATAGTAAAGTATTAAAGTCAAATAAAAAATACGACATTTTAAATATCGTATTTTTTATTTTTATATAAATTACTTAAATACTATCAATTTCAAAGATAATTTATGAAAATGTATAATATTTATTATAACTTTCATAATTGTTTTTTTAAAATATATATCATATATGATGTTATAGGAATTATAGCTATCCAATAAAAGGTTCCTATTTGTAACTCTTGTAATTTAATTAAATGTCTGTATAGTATTATACTTGAATAAATGAAATCTATAAATATAGTTAATATAACAGAATCTTCAACTTTAATATAATAATTAATTACTGATAATAGACATAAAACTAAAAGCATAATTAAATTTTCATATTTAAAATTAGTTCTAATAATGTTTGAAGAAATAGCTAAAAAGAAATTATATATAATAAATACTATTATATTTATATTTTTTCTATACATTAATATCTAGCTCCTTTTTATCATCAGTATTATTATCACTTTAAAAATCTCTATTCCTAATATTATTTATCTGTATTTACTAATAATTTTTATTTGAATTTTCTTTTCTTATTTTTTATTAAATACATTATTGTTGATGCAAGTAAAAATATAAATATTAAAGCTACAATTATTAATATTCCCCTTGAAGATTTATCTAATCCTATAATCTTTTCATATACTGGTTTTTTATCTTCTTCTTTAAATCTAAATTTTCTTATATCTCCATATTCATCTATAATTATTGAATCTCCTGTAAGTTTATTTACCTCGTTAGAACTTTCTAAGTAACTTAATGAGTTTAATAGTATATCATTGTTAGGAGCTGTTAATACTAACATTGCTTTTTGAGTATTATATGGAGATAAATCTAATTGAAACATTGATATATTAGAGTTAAAGGGCTCTGTTAAATATAATTTCTCATTTCCTATAAAATAATTATAATTATCATCGTACTTAAACCATAATTTTTTATTTAAATCTTTAATTAAAGTATTTGTAGATGGTGTACCATATACTATTAAATTCTTATTCTTTTCTCTTCCATTTAAATTTGAATATCTTGATACATCTATTTCGCCAACATTACCATTTATTTCTTTTCCAATTACAGAAAAACATTTTCCTAGTGAAGTAAGTTCTTTAGATGATAAGCTATCTGGAACCGAAATCAAAACATCATTGAATCTATTATCTAAAGCAAATGGAGCTGGATATTTTTCGAAAAAGTATCCTAATGAATTTTGAGTTTCTGAATAAATATATGAACTTCCATCTATTAATGCCCATGGTGTTTCTTCCTGCCTCATTTCACAATAAGAATCTATAAGTTCTAAATCAAAAGCTAGTTTTATCTCTATATAATTGTTTTTTATTATATTGCTAGGAATCGAAAGTTCTAATGTATCTGCTAAAGCATTTTCTTTTTCTAATTTTTTGCTTCCTATTGCAATATTGTTTATGTAAACAGTTATAAGGGATTTATTAAAATTCAAATTATCAGAATATCTAAAATTTAATTTTATATTTGTACCCTCAGCAACTATTCTATTTTTAGGAATAAGATATGATACTGTTCCTGTTCTTCTAAAGGGCCCTTTAAACTGCATCTCACTAATTCCCATACTTTCAAAGGTTATTAGCTTATTAACTTCTTCTACTTTAATTTCTTCATTGATATTTTCGCTGATTATAAAAGTATCGTTATTTACTTGAGTTGTTAACTCACTGTTCATCAAAAACTTTATAGCTTTTAAATTTATGCTATCATTTTCAGAACATATAAGCATTGCTTTTACATCTTCAAAGTCACCTTTATAAGGAGAATTCCCTAACTTTATAATTGAATTATTTGATAAGTCTATAGTACTTACATCCTTAAACGCATTGCTTATCTCATTGGGTATTGAATTTTTACTTCCGATAAATATAATATTGTTATTATTTTTTTGTTTTATTAAATCTGAGTACTTTATGATTTCTGACTTGTATTTTGTATTAGTATCATTTTTGCCTAAATAAGATGATAGAAACAAAGCATTCTTCAAATCCATATCTGTGTAATCATCTGACAGTACTATTTGTGTTATCTGTGATGTATTATTCTTCACAAATGGATATGGAAAATTTTTTATTATGTTATCTGTGATTTTTTCTTTATAATTTATGTTCAATTTAGAATTCTTTTTTATTATCATCCAATTAGCTGTATTAATATCATCTGTACAAGGTTTATCTGTTATTCTACAATATCCATCTATTTTAAATTCATTAAACCCTTCCTTTAAGTTATCTATTGGCACCTTAGCCTTTATATTTTGCACTTCTTGTTTAGGGTTATAAACTAATTTAGATGAGTAGAAAGGAACTCCATTTATATTAAATGTTATATAAGAATCTTTTGTTACATCTACTAATTGATTTACTGATAAGTTTATTTCTATATCAACATTTTCTATACTCCACCATTTATCTATATTGAAATAAATGCTATGACTTGTAAAAACTCCCTTAAAGGTAATGTCATCATTTATAACTTCATTTTTTATATAACTTTTACCGCCTATATTATTATTTTGCTCTGCTAATACTACATTTTCAAATGACGATATAAATAATATAATGCTTAATATGACTATAGTTAGTAAACTTTTAATATTGAAATCATAGCTCTTCATTAATTCCACTCCTTTAAAACCTTTCTGTTTTGTACCATTTAACTTCTCTTTTAAATATTACATCTTTAATGTAATTATAAAATCCTAACGCAGCTACAATTCCCCATAGTTTACAATATGTAAAATACATGATTATAACTATTATAGTATTTTTTATTGATAACTCACCCTTTTCAGTAGATATTGCAACTAATATAGATAAAACAAATACCGAATATGCCATTATCCAAAGTATTGTATTATAACCAACTATATTTATATGTACAACTTCTATTGCTCCTAATAAAAATATAGCATCTGATATTATGGTTGCAGATAAAAAGAATACATAAATAAGAATATAATATAAAATATCAAACCTGGTTGCCCCTGCTGATTTATCAAATATGTACTTAAAGTTTTTAAGAACTACATAAATATTTCCTTTTGCCCACCTAGATCTTTGCTTAAACCATACATTAAGGGTCTGTGGCTCTTGCTCCCAAGTTACTGATAAAGGCATAAATTTTATTTTATATCCCATTCTATACATTCTAAAACTTAACTCTGTATCTTCAGTTATAGCTTTTGTATCCCATCCATTTATTTCATCTAATATCTTTCTTCTTATTACAAAGTTTGTTCCTGGAATAGTGCATAGTTTAAATAATTTCCATCTGCCAGCCTGTGCCATCCATTGAAATGTTAATGTCTCTATATTTATAAACTTTGTAAGTATATTTACATTTTTATTTCTACATCTAAACTTTCCTATAACTGCTCCTAATTTTTCATCACTTACTAATGTCTTTATTAAATATTTTAATGCTTTCTTTTCTGGAGTATTATCTGCATCATATACTGCTAATATTTCTCCTTTGCTTTGCTTATAACCTATATTTAATGCAGTAGATTTTCCTTTTCCTCCTGTAGTTTTATCTGTATTTATAATTATAAAATTTCTATTTTTATATTCTTCTTTAACTTTACCTAGTATTTCTGCTGAATTATCACTTGAATTGTCATTTATTATTATTACTTCATATTTATCTTTAGGATACTCTAATTCTAATAAAGCTTTTGCTGTTTTTTCTATTACTTTTCCTTCATTATGAGCAGGTACTAGTACTGAAACAAAAGGATATTCTTTTAGCTCTTGCACTAAGTTTTCCTTTAGTATATCTAAATAATATAAATATCCTCCTATAACTAAAATTACGTTAATAAATATTATTAACCAAATAACTATGAGGGAATATAGGATTATATAATCAAATATATTCATTTTTATTCTCCTATTTAAAAAATTTGTTTCTATCTAAATTTCTACTTCGAATTCCTATTATTAAGAATATAAAACTAGCTATTGTAGTTAATAATATTATCCATCTATTTGCATAAGATAAGTCAATTTCCTCATTATTAGTAGTATCTTCAACTTCTCTTATAAACATATTTTCAAAATCTTTTATGGATATAAACTTTTGAGAATTCACATTAATATTATTAAGAAAAATGTTCCCATTTTCTTTCTTTATAATATCTTCTCTCATGTGAACATAAGAATTCATATTCATAAAATCATTAAAATGTATTTGATTTTCTTTTATTGTATCTAAATTATTTTTAAAAACTTCAAAATCAGTATCACTTCTTAAGGTTATTGCTATATTATTTAAATAATTGCTTTTATTATTAAAATTATTATATGGAACCTTTTCTATAACATTTTCTTTTTTGTTTATTTTCATATTATATTTACTTATTTTTATATCTTCATCTATTGGTGTTATAAATAAAGTATTACTTGTATCTAAATATTTATTTATATCAGAAAAGTAAATCCAATCTTCTGATATATCTATTGCAGTTGCGTAAACTAAGTAATCTTGAAAACTCTTTTGTGACATAATCATTTTACTTGATATTTCTTTTATATCTGCGCTTACATTATCTTTTTGATATATATATGGGTAGTGCAATATTATAGATCCACCTCTACTCTCAGCATATCTTAAAACCTCCATATATCTTTTCATGGCCTCAGAATTTTGATTGTTAAATATAGGCATAGATGATATTATAAATGGTATTCCTTTATTGTATAAATAGTCTATTTTTTTTAATAACTCATTTAAATCATCAAATGGATAAGCTTCATCTAACATAAAAAATATTTTGTTGTTTTTTTTTGACATTCTTAATATCGCTTCTCTTACAGTTTTGTTTTTATCATAATCTTCTAAGTTTTTTATTCTTATAACTTCACTTATTTCTTTGTAAAATAAATTTTCTTTTTCTTCATCACTATTTATAATTAGCAAAATTTTATTACTATAACTAGCTAATATATTAATAATATTTTCTTTAAATTCTTCTGGTTTATTCTTAAGTAAAATTATTTCATCATAGCTATTAAAATTTATATTTTCTATTTCTTCTAAATTAATAACCTCTAAGCTACTTTCTAAATTTAATGATGATTTTATTACTTCATTTAGCAAATTAAGTTTTTCTCCATAAGCTTTATAAGAATCATATGTTATAAGTATATTTTTTTCTTTTGCACTAGTATAATTTTTTATAGAGAGAATATTAAATGATAGTATAAAAGATATTATAATTAGTATTGATTTTCCTTTACACGTCATACTCTAATTCCTTTTCAGCTTTTTTCAGAAGTTCCAATGGATCCTGTATATCTCCTTCATAGGTATAAGATCCAACTTGAATTTCTAAGTTTATATTTTTATTAAATTTTCTATCCTTCATTTCTATATTTTTTATATTTTCTTTCAATCTATTTTCAACTACCTTTGAACCTGAATTATCAGAAATTAATATGTACACAAAAGTGCTATCATTTAATATATATTTTCTATCTTCTACTCTTAAGGACTCACTTAATACTCCTGATGATTTTATTAATATGTTATTAAAATAATCTCTTCCCACTATAGTTTTTAATCTATCTCCATACTTAAACTTTACAATCATAATTGTTATTGGTATGTTGTATCTTTTGTTCATACTTATATATATTGGTATTTCGTTAGTAAAAGCCTTTATATTTCTATCTCCTGTTAATGGATTTATCATAACTAGTTCCTCATTTAAGTCTTCTAATTCTTCCACCTTATTTTGAAGTAATAGTATATTCCTTGAAACTAATGAAACAATAACAGCTGTTAGTGGCATGAAAACTATCCACAAATAAACTTCATTATTTAAAGATATTCCTGTTGATATGTTTTGATATAAGTTATATGTTCCATAAATGAAATCTATTATTAAAGTTATCACTAAAGATATTGTCACATTAAAATAGTAACTAATTAATGCAATTATCATTAATATTGTTAGCATAATATAGTTTTCAAAATTTACTTGAAAATTTAGAAATGTAATTATAATTGAAAGAATAAAAAAATATGCTATTAATAGATTAATATAAAAATCCACTGCTTTTCTTTGATTTTCATCTTTCATTATTTTATCCTCCCTTTAGAATCTTTTTTACTAATGATATTACTTAATAAACATACTATCATTAAATCAAAACTTAAATTGTACATAAATACATGTTTTGATAAGTCTGCATCTCCTGCCCCTATTATTGATATAAATATTTGAGATAAACCTATTATTAGTGCATATAATAACCCTTCTTCAAATAGTAACCCTTCTAAATTGCCTAACTTAAATTCTTTTATATATTTCTTATAAGAAAAAATTAAATATATAAAAATATATATTACTGATATAATAAAACCCTTTGGCATAATACTTTCTTTAAATGAACTCCATAATACAAAAAAATTAGACCTTTTTCCATAAGCCTTTCCCTCATATTTTTCATAGTTCCCCATAACTTTTGGTCTTATTGAATATGAGTTTTTAAAAGCTAAATCACACATTTTTATTAAAGCCTTAGGATTTTTAATATAATATAAAAGAATACTAAAGACAGAATATTTACTATAAAACTCTTCTTTTAATCTTTCATCGTCTGGGTTTACCATTGGTATTTTCTCAAAAAATATTTCATTTTGTAGAAGTGAGTATTGATTATATATGTCAAAGTTATTTAGTATTTTATCTGGTTCTTCTTCATATAATAAAACACCTCTTGTTATAGCATGATATCTATTTATATAATCAAAATCTCCCTTAATGGATTTATAGAAATATACTGAATTTGTTATTAAAAATATTATTAAAATTATAGATACTATTCTTACCTTAATATCCCTTTTTAGAAATATCACTCTTACCAAAAGTATTGATGCTAGTATTCCTATTGGTGATAATTGCTGTTTTGATCCTAAAAGCAAATATGTAGATATTCCAAATAAAATTAAATTATTTATATTAAACTTATTAAACTTACACATATACAAAAATATTCCTATACTATATAAAAAGCAGCATATGTTTACTGATTCACCATAAAATGAATTATAATAAGCAATGTATGCGGTATCTGAAAATATAATTGTAATTAAAAATACTAATATAACTTTATATTTTTTATTATTTATATCTTCTAGCAATACTCTACTAATAAAATAAAGTGCTACTGCTTGTATAATTATATATATCATTGATAAAAACCTTATATCAAAAACATCATCTTTAGTTATTAACTTATCTATAAATATAGCTAGTTTTATAAATGTAGATTGAGTGGAAATAAGAGTTGTTTCTAACTCATTGTTATATTTATATATTCCATAGCTTTTATTAAAATATCCAAAAAATATATCTTCATTTTCTTTAGGTAAATGATATAAATCATTTTGGCTAATAATTCTATAATAGTCTCCATTGTCAGCCATACCTATTATTGGAGGAATAAATAATGTTATTATACTAATTAATAAAAATAATATTACTGACAACATGGAGTAATTTATTTTATTTAATATATTTTTCATATAAATCTCCTGTTTAAATATATTCAAATATTTAAATTAATGAAATTTACTATTAATATTGAAGTTCTATTATAAATTTCATTTATATTTTGTATATATTTTTCTCTTAATAAATAAATATATACAAAAAGAGACAGCATTAATCTGTCTCTTTATAATAATATTTTATTTTAATCTAGTTCCTTCTTTCTCTTGAACTATTTTCCCATCCTTCATTAATCCACCTAAAGCCATTTTGAAATAATTTTTACTTGTATTAAAAGTAGCTTTAATATCATCTGGATTTGATTTATCATTAAATGGCATGAATCCGCCATTCTTTTTTAAATATTTTAATATATCTTCTTGAATTTGATCTCTTTCATTTAACCTTGTTTTTCTTGGTGTTAATCCTATTATCCCATCTTCATATATTCTTTTTACTCTTAATTTCATTTCAGTTCCTGGATAAAAATCTATGTAATACTCATTTGGTAATATCATGCCTTTATATTTTGAATCTATTGCTACATGGATAGTTCCACTTTGGCCTTTTGAATAAATCTGAGCTATAACCTCTTCTCCAACTTTAAATTCTTTTTCTTCATCTTTTGCATTTAATATATAGTTCTCAACATCTGTAGTTGCTGCTATTCTTCCAGTCTTATCTAAATACACATAAAACAAATATTTGCTTCCAGTATGTAATTTAAACCTTTGCTCTTTAATTGGAACAAAAATGTCTCTATCTAAGCCAAAGTCAATAAATGCACCAAATTCTGTTTGAAATACCACTTTCAAATATGCAACCTCACCAACAGTAACCAAAGGCTTTTTAAATGTTGCTATTGGTCTATCCTTAGAATCTCTATACACAAAGACCTCTACCTTTTCTCCGACTTGTATACTTTTCCCTTCTGCTACTGATTTAGGTAATAGTACATCAACTTTGCCTTCATCACCTAAATAAAACCCAAATTCTTTTTCTCTTTTAACTTCTAAAGTATTATATTTTCCTATATTAATCATTTTTCCTCCTGATTTATAAGTATTTTTTACTTAACTCAACATAATTATTGGCAGATCTTTCTATCCCCTTAATTTCATCCTCTGTCAGTTTTCTTATAACTTTAGCAGGACTTCCCAGAATAAGAACTCCTTCTTCATATTCTTTGCCTTGAGGCACTAAAGATCCTGCTCCTATTATAGTATTTTTGCCAATTTTAGCTCCGTTTAATATTATTGATCCCATACCAACTAAAACATTTTCAGAAATTATGCAACCATGAATTATTGCTCCATGTCCTATAGTTACATTTTTTCCTATATTAGTTTCACAATGAGAGTCTACATGAACAACTGAATTTTCTTGAATATTACTATTTTCACCAATATAAATTTTATTCATATCGCCTCTTATTCTAGTTCCAAACCAAATATTAACATTCTTTTCAATAACAACTTCTCCTATTATATCAACACTTTCTGATATATAGCAAGATTTATCTATCATGGGCTTTTTATTATTAAATTCTTTTATCATTTATAATCCTCCAATTAATTTCTCTTAAAGTTATTTTATCATTAGTGAATATTATTGTCATTATTTATAGATATTCAATACTATATATAGAATAAGTAATAATTTATAAGGAGCTTATTTTGGGAAGAAAAAAACATAAACAAATAAAAGATTTTGATGAAAATAATATGAAGTTTTATTATGGTATTCCTCACTGTCATACTGAATTTTCAACTGGCAAAGGTTCTCCCATAGAAGCTTATGAGTATGGTTATAAATCTGGATTAAATTTTATGTTTATAACAGATCATAATTCTTTTTTATCTAGTGAAATATCAATTAAAGACGATAAATATTCTAAATTTCAAGGTACTAAGGTTTATGCAGCTAAAGTAAGAAAAAAATATGATGATTTCTTACCTTTAGTTGGATTTGAATGTAAAACTTATCTCTATGGAGATTTAAATATAATGAATTCTTCAAGTTTCTTTACAGGCGCTGTTAAAGATTTGAAAATTTTAGCTTTATGGATGTTGAATAATCCTGATGCATTTATTTCTATAAATCATCCCCATAAAAATATAAAAGCTTTACCCTACAATCCTGTATTGAATAAATTAATAACATCTATAGAAGTTGGAAATGGCAATCCTTCTCACAAATATACACGACATGATAAATACTACTTTAGCTTGCTAGATGATGGTTGGAAACTAGGCGCTATTAATGGCCAAGATAATCATAAAATGAATTTTGGAGACTCCGAAAATTTAACTGTTTGCATTTGTAATAGTTTATCTACTGAAGATATTATATCTGCTTTTAGAGAAAGACGGACTTATTCTACTGAATCACGCTATCTAAAATTATACTTTACTATAAATGATAATTTCATGGGAAAAGAAATTTTTATTACTTCTGATAAACTTAAATTTATGATATTTACAGAGGATATTAAATATAAAATAAAAGAAATACAAATCATAACTAACAAGGGCAAAATTATAAGGACTATAGAAAATATAAATTTAAGTAGTATCAAATATCTATATGAGCATAAAAGGGAAGAAGATGAAAGCTGGTATATAATAAAGGTATTTGAAGAAAATGATAATATCGCATTTAGTTCTCCTATTTTTATAAATGACACTAACTTAAAAATATAAGTTTATTTTCAATGTATTACCCTTTATAAAATATATTTAATATAAAATAAGTAGGACATATATTATAATACTTTATAATATATGTCCTACTTATTTGCTAATCTTCCTTTTTTTGATTTTGTATATGTTTAGCTCTATTAGGTTTTGCTTTTGGTCTTATTTCAATTTTCTTTTCCTTCATCTTTGGTCCACCTGTATTTTGAATATCAAAAAACCATAAAAAGAACCAAACTATTACTAAAGTAAGCAACATATTTAACCACATGTTACTTAATTTAAAGAAAAATTGAGCTACAAATAAAACTAATGCTATTGCTAATGGAATCCACTTATTTATTCTCACTTTTGAAAATACATATTTTTTTCCTAAATTAAATAATAAAATCATTAATCCTATAGTTACTGCAAAATATAATATAGTAATAAGTATTTGCACGATATAATTCCTCCTTTAAAAGCTTCTATTATTATATTAAAAGAAATACTTCATATTTTCAAGCCATATCAGGTTAATACTTAAAATAAATTGCGAATATAAAGGCTACGATAAATAGATATGTTTCATAAGTTAAATAGCTACGCAAAGAAGTACTAGGCTCGAGAACTACTATGCCAAGAGTTTTGGTTAAACTAGCTGCGCTCAGACAAACCAACAACATTAATGCGTAGTAGATCTTCCATTAAGCCAAAACTGTAAACTGTGAATTGTACACTATGAACCCAATAAATAGTATTTATTACTAATATATTAATTTTTCCTATTTTATTTATTAAATTTATTATAATTCCCTTCTATTTTAATAAATTATTTGATAGAATATAGTAAGAAATTAAAAAATGTTAATAAGAGGTGATTCTATGAGTTTAAATTTAACATATCAATTAGATGAATTAGATCTACAAATTCTAGATTTATTAATAAAAGATTGTAGAACTCCTTACTTAGAAATAGCAAGAATTTGTCATGTAAGTGGTGGAACTATACATGTGAGAATGAAAAAAATGGAAGAGCTTGGTATAATAAAGGGAACAAGAATTCTTTTAAATTTACCTAAATTAGGTTATGACGTATGTTGTTTTGTTGGTATATATGTAGATAAAACATCTTCATTTGATTCAGTTTTTGAAGAGTTATCAAGAATTAAGGAAGTTGTCGAATTACATTTAACAACAGGTAACTATTCTATTTTTGCTAAAGTAGTTTGTAAGAATATTACTGATCTTCAAGATATATTGCTTAATAAAATTAATACTATTACTGGTATTCAAAGAACCGATACTATAATATCTTTAGATCAACCAATCGATAGAAATATCACTATTTAAAATACATAAAAAACTTTCCTGTGGTTATACTATTAATTGTAAACCTATTATAAAAGGAGTGTTTTTAATGAAAGTTTTAGATTCGATAGCACTTATATTAGTTATAATTGGAGCTATTAACTGGGGATTAATTGGATTTTTTCAATTTAACTTAGTTGATACGTTATTTGGAACTATGACTGCATTTAGCAGAATAATTTATGCTTTAGTTGGTATAGCTGGAATCTATTCACTATCCTTCTTTGCCAAAGATAAATTTCTTGGTTCTAATGACTAAAATAATATAGTGTTTTAAATTTAAATTAAGAAAGTGTGGTTATCCACACTTTCTTAATTTTTATAAATCTTTTATATTGCCAAATTCATAGCCTAAAGATTCTACGCAATTAACTATTTGTTTTAATATAGAGTTCTCATTATACTTATAATTTATTTCTCCGTTTTTATCTATTGAAATATCTACATCCTTTATTTCAACACTTAGATGATAAAATAAGCTTAACTCTTCATTATTTCTTTTATTTCTTATTCTACTAAGAATTGCTTTCCCATCATCATCATCTACATATCCCATTGGAGTTGGTATATATTTTGTAACTTTATTTATTTTACTTGTAATTATATTTTTATTATATATTCCTATGGAAGGTTCATAAATTATCTTAAAATATTCTTCAAAAATCTCTTGTTGCTTATGGGTTGTCCTATAGTGTGGTGTTTCCCAAAAGCTAATTGGTATATTTACTTTATTTGCAATTTTCAGTGCATTTTCTACCCTTGTCCTAATTTCCTTTTCATCCTTATATCCATCATCGCCAAACTCAAAACCTGAAATACTATTAGTATCTTTATATTGATGAGTATATCCATGTAACCCTACATTTCCACCTCTATTTAAAAGATAATCTAAAGTAAAAATGAAATTTGAATTTTGAATAGAATCTTTTTTTGATACATCATTATCTATATTATAGGTATTATTTATATATCTAGGTACCCATGCTACACTAAAGCTTTCTTTGTTTTCATTCATATAATCAGCAACTTTTCTTACTTTTTCTAGAGCACCTTTAGTAATGTATACATCTCCTGCAGTAAAATCTTCAAATCTTATAAATGCTTTTTTCTTTTTATTTCTTTTTATTGGTTTCTCTTTGTCTACTTCTGTTAATGTTTTTTTAGATATGTATATACTATTTTTTTCATAATCCCAATAGGTGTTTAATTTTAAGATTTCACACAAATCAAAAAATGATATGTAATATTCATTATCCTCTTTTAATATATCACCTCTTAAATCGGTAATTTTATTATCTTCTTCATAAGTTTTTTTATTTAGATCAATATTCGCAAGATTTTTTATTATTATATCGTCCTTATCTACTTCTTCTTTATTCCCAAAATAACTTAAAAATTCTGATAACGGAATATAAAATCTATCATTCTTGTATAATATGTTTTTATTAAAATTCATTTTATTATTTTTTAAATAAAATGATAAGTTATATGGGATTCTTTTAAAACTATTTTTTTCTTCTTCATTTACATTTTTAGACTTTAGTTCTTCTACAACCCTTGCTCCTTTTGTATTATAATACTTCTTCTTTAAATTATGACTCTTTAATAAATTAAACCCAATCAGATTTAAACTTATTATAAAAATAATTGATACTAAGAAAATTATGTAAGTTTTTTTCATAATGTTATACCCCTATAAATAATTTAAGTTTTACTACCTAATAGTAATTTATATTGTATAACTAAAAAACCTACTTTTGAAGTAGGTTTTCTTAATTATTTATTTCATTTCTTTAATAATATCAAATAATTCTATTGCCGCTTTTCTTGGGCCTTCTTTTTCTTGACCATCTATAGCTAAACAAGTTTTTATTTGCCCAACTTTAACAGATCCATTGAACATAGCCTTAAAATATCTTTCTATTAATATATCTGTTTCTTTTTGTTTTTGCGCAGGTCCAAATGGATTTGCAAAATAACTTTCTACTAATCCTTTTTCTGAAGTTGTTCCTTTCGCCATTCTAGCGCCTGATTTAAATATTTCTATAGCATCTTTAGTATTTTCAAAATATTCTATAGCATTTTCGCCCACTTCCACCGATGTATAATTATTAGCATATAAGAATAAATCTACTTCATATCCTTTTACTATTTCTTTATATGGAGCAACTGGCATTACTAATCTAGCATTTATTTTATCAGGATTCATAAAAATACTTCTATCGATTTCTTTAAAGGCATATCCTTGGTCTAAATCATCTAATCTAACAAATGCTCCTATTTCTGTTCCATATCCAATTATCTTTCCATCTATTTCTTTAAATGTTCCCATATCATCAAATATCACTGTCATATTACTTATATGATCTTCACTTAATGTTCTAAAGGCTTCTAAACTTTCTGATTTTCCGGCTCCACTATCTCCCATGATAACAACATTTGCTGCTTTACCATCCTTAAGCTCTATATTAACCATAGCACCATGTATTGGTAAATATCCTCTTTTAATCATTACTAAATTGTGTAATGTAAGAGTCATTTTCTTCATATATCCAAAATAATCAATGTCAACAGAATGATTTACATATCCTAACATGATATCATTTTCTTTATCATCATAGAATACTGTTTTCTTATCCGTTTCATTATCTGTTGCACCAAATACATAAACTAAATCTGGCTTTTTACCTCTATATTCTTCGCACCTTGCCATTTCAAATAAATTACATAAAGTTATTCCATGTTGCATGAAATCTCTATGGAAATATATGAACGCTATAAGTTCTCCTACTTTTGCTGGATAGCAAAACCAATGATCTTTATTTAATGAAGCATATTGTAATGGGTTAGTACTTACTTCTGTAAACATTCCACTTCTAGTATTCTTTTTAGGGTATGTTATAAATGGTGTTTCTAATAATATACTGTCAATAAATTCTATATCTTCTAATGATTCATATCCTTTTGGTAATGGCCATAAAACTCTATTAATTATTATTGAGGCATTTCCCCCAACTGGTATTTGTCTAAATACATTTGGCTTATATCCCAAAACATTCTTTTCTATTTTTCTATATAATTTCAAAATTAAATTAGATAATGATGAATTTGCTTGAGTAAAACTTACTGCTGATAATCCATCCTGACGTCTATTATTATGAATTATTGTATATCTTTCTAGCCCCCTCCAGAATAAATACAAGTCTTCTATAAATGCTATAAATTTATCTTTATCTGAAAATAAATCATCATACATCTCATTGGCTTCTACTATTTCTTGAACACTCATAACTGTACAATATTTAAATATTTTAGATAAATCTTTAGATATTTGAGCTATATCATCTGTTTTTAATCCTTGCCTTAAATATCTCCAGCTTAATGTTACCTTTTTCTTAGATTTCTTCAAATAATTTTCTATTACTCTCTTAAATCCATAACTTTCTACTAGTTCCTCAAATGTACTACAGTATTTAGCTGTAAAATTAATTAATACCTTATCATTGCTTATTGAAAACTCTTTACGCATAAATTAACCCCCTTGTGAATTATGTGTATGATGAAAATTTCATTTTGACCTTATTTTTTTCTATTATAACATATATTATGCAAGTTTTTAAAGTTTATTTTTTCATTTTTCAAAATTATTATGATTTTTAAATATTTTTTCTGAAAGAAAACGTAACCAAAATAATATACTTAAGTTTTTTTTAATAATTGATAAATTTTCGAACTATATTTATAAAAATAAAATAAACGTTCCTACATAATCGAATTATATTCTTTAAGTTATATATATAATATGCCCTATTATAATTTGCAGCATTCCTTTAACTCAAGGAATAAATTGTAAATAGCAAAAAGCTATATTATTGCCTTAATATCAATAATATAGCTTTTTACTATTTTTGTTCTATATTTATTTCTCTAAATTTTTTGCAATTTCTAATCTTACTTTTTCCATTAAGGATTTTTCTTCTTCTCTTGATAAATTCTCTGTATATATTGGCTCTGAAAATGTAATTGTTATATCTATAGGCTTAAATTTACGATCTATTTCAAAAGCTCTATAAGCCCCATCTATAGTAACTGGCACAATAGGAGCTTTTGCCATTGTTGCTAACTTTAAACTCCCTTTTTTAAACTCCATTAATTCACCATTTTTACTTCTTGTTCCTTCAGGAAATATAGCCATACTATATCCTTTTTTTATATTTTCTGAACCTTTTCTTATTACTTTAATAGCTTCCCTTGCATTTTCTCTATCTAGAGGAACACAATTATATTTACTCATCCAATATCCTAATACAGGTGCTTTAACCATTTCCTTTTTAGCTACAAACCCCATACACTTTCCAACTGAATCTATTAATATAGGAATATCTAATATACTTGTATGATTACCTATATAGCAACATGGTACATTCGGAATATTCTCTTTTCCCTTTATTGTAACATTCATTCCTAATGCATTATGAATCGTATATCTTGCCCAATCTTCTCCTACTTTTCCACTATAATCTATAGCTGCTCTTTCTCCTTTTGTTTTTTCTAAATACCATCGTTTAACAGCTTTAAGTTGCATAAATATCATATATATACCGTAACTAATTATTTTAAAATAACTCACTATTCTTTCACCACCAAATCTTACTTTTCTTCTCTATTATAAATGCATATAATTTTTTCTTCAATTATATTTTTAATTTGTTAAGTCTATAATATATGTATCAGCTATAAAATATATTACTATTTTTAAGGAGATAACAATTGAAAAAGAAAATTATTTATATAACTTTAAATTTTCTTTTAATACTAATATTATTTCAATGTAGTATTGAAACTAATAAAAATATTGTATCTGACAATATTAAAGGAATGAATGTTCATTTCATTGATGTAGGTCAAGGAGATTCTATATTAATTCAAGTTAATTCGAAAAATTTACTTATAGACTCTGGTCCAAGTGCTTCTAAAGATAAATTAGTAAAATATCTCAATTCTTTAAAGATTTCTAAGTTGGATTATATAATAGCAACTCACCCTCATGAAGATCATATAGGAAACATGAGCTATATAATTGATAACTTTGAAGTTTTAAATTTCTATGCCCCTAAAGTAAACAGTAATACAAAAGCATTCGAAACCATGGTAGAATCTCTTGTGATAAAAGATTTAAAAATTAAAGTACTAAAGCCAAATATTAAGTCAATAGATCTTGGTGAAAATACTAAAGTTGATGTTTTTTCTCCTATATCTAATGAATATGAAAATCTAAATAATTTTTCTTCTATTATAAAGATTTCCTACGGAACCACTTCTTTTCTATTTACTGGTGATTCAGAAGAGCTTTCTGAAAAAGAAGTTTTAACGCAAGGATATGATTTAAAAAGCGATGTACTAAAGGTAGGACATCATGGATCTTCATCTTCAACTTCAAAAAGATTTTTAGATGCTGTTGATCCCTACATCGCAGTAATATCTGTCGGAAAAGATAATAGTTATGGTCATCCTTCTCAGGAAGTTTTATCTAGGTTAAAAGATTTAACTATTTATCAAACTGATTTAGATGGAAATATTTTAATAAAATCAGATGGTTATTCTTTGAAATGATAGATGCTCCTAAATAATTAGGAGCATCTATCATTTAAGAATTTATTCTTAAATTAATATTTAATTATTTTACTTCTTCTATTGTATGCTCTTCTTTAATTAAAATTTCTTCTTCTTGTTTAATTGTATTTTCTCCAGTATCATTAACCTTTGATACATCTATTTCTTCTGTTTCGTGTATTGATTCTACTTGTTCTTCTTCAGCCTTCTTTACATATGCCTTCCAAAGCATATATATATTATATAAATTGGTTACATCTTGCTCATTATATAGGAGTATTGTTTCTATTTTTTCTCTAGGCATTCTTAAAATATATTCTCTATCTTTTAGCACTTTATTAAATGTCTTTGCTAAATTGGAACCACTTATAAGATCTCCTTCTCTATGAATATTAAAGTCTTTCTCTAAATTTTTTAGCCCTATTGAGTGCCCCATTTCCTTTTCATATTCTCTTTGAATATCTATATCTTCAAATTCCTTCGAAAAATTAAATGCTATTCTATACTTCTTAAATAAATAATTTATCACAGTATAGTCGTTATTTCCAGAGAAAGTAACAATTGCCTTTTTCCCTTTTCTTTTCATATTAACAAAGTATCTTTTTGCTAAATCTAATATCTGTATTACCTCTCCCTTATTTTCAATCATATACTGAGTTACATACAATTTATTGTTTTCATAAATACACGCTCCAAAGACACCTATACATTTTGGTTTTTTATACACATAATGCTCTAAATCAAAAAATATTAATTCCTCCGGAGATCTATTTATTGAATCTGTTTTTAGCATAAAATCTCTTGCTAAAGAATCAACCTCTATTATATTTTCTCTAATAATCACATTACCACTCTTTCTTCCTTATCATTATCACCTTTAAATTCCCTGTTTTATCTTATAATATTATATCACCTTTTATAGCAATATAAAAACAAATATATGTGTTTCAATTAATAATCTACATAATTATAAGTTTTAAGTTAATAGCCTTGCCTACATAGAATAACAAAATTGAACTCATATACCTTTTAAGTTTTTATATAAGTCACTGAAATACTACCGTAATAAAATACTTATTACAACTTATATAAATTTAAATATTCCTACTTATATAATATTATGTAATTTATTATATGTTCTCTATACTTATAATTATAATCTGTAAAAGAATATTTTTAATTAATGATTATAATTAATAAATTCTTAAAAGCATTGACTACTTTTTCACATTTTGTTATTATATTTATATGATAATGATTTTCAATACGAGGTGACAGTATGAGTTTATGTGATTTAAAATTAGGAGAAAAAGCTATAATAAAATATATTGATGGTGATGACAAGCTTGCCAAAAGATTATTAGCCCTTGGTTGTATTGAAGGTACGGAAATTCAATTTAAAGGAGTTGCACCTCTTGGTGATCCAATAATAGTTAATCTTAGAGGATTTGATTTAGCTATTAGGAAAAAAGATGCTAAAAATATCTTTTTATCTGTATAAACAAAGTATCTTTTATAATATCTATCATAATTATATTATTTATAAAAAGAAGGTGTTTTCATGGAAATATTAATTACCTTAATTATTGTAGCCTTTGCGGGCACTACAATATATAAATCTATAAAGAAATCTTCTAAAGGTGGTGGCTGTAACTGTGGTACCTGTTCTGACCATTGTCCAATGTATGAAGATAATTCAAACGGAATTAAATTGGCAAAGAAAAACTAAAGATAGAATGGCTTAATAAAATTTAATTAAATTTTATTAAGCCATTTTAAATTACATCTTATCTACAACTTCAATACCTAATAAGGCTAAAGAATTTTTAATAACTTGACATGTTGCTTTTACTAAACCTAGCCTTGCTTCTTTTAATTCTTCATCTTCTAGATTTAATACAGAATGTGCATTATAGAATTTATTGAATGTTTTTGCAACCTCAATTGCATATCTTGTAACAATTGACGGTTCTAATTTTTCAGTTGCTAAATGTATTTGCTTTGCAAATCCTTCTAAAGTCTTTACTAATTCAAACTCTTCCTTTGATGTAAGTTTAGAATAATCTGCATTTCCTTTAAGTTCTCCAGCTCTTGTTAATATGCTATTTGCTCTTGCATATGAATATTGAACATAAGGACCTGTTTCACCATCAAATGAAAGCATTTCTTTCCAATCAAATACTATATCTTTTTCTCTTGAATTCTTTAGATAAGTAAATACTACAGCACCAACACCTATCTTCTTAGCTACTTCCTCTTTATTATCTAAATCTGGATTTTTTTCATTTATTACTTCTAAAGTTTTATCTATAGATTCTCTAATTAAATCATCTAATAGAATGACCTCGCCCTTTCTAGTTGAAAGTTTTCTATCTGCAAACTTTACAAGACCAAAACCTACATGGACACAATCTTTTGCCCATTCATGTCCTGCAAGCTCTAAAACCTTAAATACTTGTTTAAAGTGTAAAGCTTGTGGTGTCCCAACTACATATATGCTCTTATAGAAATCATATGTTTTCTTTCTATACATGGCTGCTGCTAAATCCCTAGTTGCATATATTGATGCTCCATCACCCTTTAACACTATACACGGAGGCATATTATACTCATCTAGCATAACTACTTGCGCTCCATTACTTTCTACTAACAAGTTCTTTTCCTTTAACTCATTTACTACAACATCCATTTTATCATTATAGAATGCCTCACCTGCATATGAATCAAATTTAACATCAAAAATTTCATATATTCTTTCAAACTCTTTTAAACTTAAATCTCTAAATCTCTTCCATAAGGCTTCTACTTCTTTATCACCATCTTCTAACGCTTTAAAATAAGCTCTTCCTTCATCTTCAAGTGAAGGCTCTTTTTCTGCTTCATCATGGAATTTAACATATATTCTTAAAAGTTCATCTATAGCATTCTTTTCTAAAGCTTCTTCATTTCCCCATCTTTTATATGCAGATATAAGTTTTCCAAATTGAGTTCCCCAATCTCCTAAGTGATTTATTCCCTGAACATTGTAACCTTCTTTTTTAAAGATCTTATATAGAGAATTTCCTATAGCTGTTGTAAATAAATGCCCAACATGAAATGGTTTTGCTATATTAGGTGATGAATATTCAACACAAATAGTTTTTCCTTCTCCAATATTAGATGAACCATATTCATCTCCCTCTGTTAATACTTTTTCTATTGTATTTTTAGTAAATATGCTTTTATCTGCAAAAAAATTAACATATGGTCCAATATTAGTTATCTTTTCAAATCCTTCATTACTTATTTTACTTGCTAATTCCTCTGATATCATATTAGGAGCTTTTCTGAAAGCTTTTGCTAGTTGAAAACATGGAAATGCATAATCTCCCATATCGCTCTTTGGTGGAATTTCAATTAATTTCTCTATACTTTCAATATCCATATCAACATGCTTACTTATTGCTTGCGCAACTTTTTTCTTGTAATCCATTATTATATCCTCCTTAAGTTTCACTATTAATTAAAAAATAAAAAATCCGTCTCTTAACTAAATAAGAGACGGAAAACTTCCGCGGTACCACTCTGATTGCATAAAATGCCACTCAATGCTTTAACGCAGCAATACGAACTATCCTACTAATAAAATTTCAGTAGCTATCTCCAAGACTCTCTTCCTAATACTCTATCTTATAAGGCTTACACCAACCCCTTACTCGCTTAAAGAATCAAATATAGTACTCTTCTCTTCATTGATATTAATACTTATTTTATTTTAATATAAACATTATACATAAACAAAACTTTTATTGTCAACATAAAAGGTATATATAATAATTCATAATTAGTAATTATATACTTATAAGTTTAAATATTAATCTTTTACTAAATACAGCAATGTCTTTTTATAAACTTTTTTAAAATATTAATCCTAAAATTCCAAAAGCTATTTTACTGAATAATTCAATTATTAAACCTGAAGGTATTGCTAATATATATCTTCCTAATAAGACCACCCCTATAAGAATAAACATTTGATATTGATAAAGAATATCTGCAACTTTATAAAAGTTTTTAGGACTTAGCTCCTTAAATAATTCAAATCCTGCAAGACCAGGAAGTGGTATTAAATTAAATACAAATAAATTTATATTTATTATTGATATATATTGTAAAGCCATGCCCACAATATTGTATGATGATGAAGGAACTATTTTATATGCTGTAATTGCCCATAATCCATATATAAACATAGCAATAAATCCTACTAACAAATTTGCAAGAGGTGCTGCCATAGTTACCTTTATTGCATCCTTCTGTCCTCTTCTGTATGCTCTTGGATTAGTATCTAAAGGCTTAGTCCATCCAAAGCCAACTAATAATATCATTATAAAGCCCATTAAATCTATATGAGCTGCTGGATTTAATGTTAATCTTCCTTGAAATCTTGGTGTTTTATCGCCTAATTTATCTGCTACTTTAGCTTTGGCATATCCTTGTGCTACAAAAGCTATTAATATTGCTGGCACTGCCAATATCTTATTTAATAAGTAATCTACTCCCATCACTCTACTCCTCCTTGTTCTTTTTATGATTATATCATATTTATTAAAGCAAAGTTTATATTTACATTTTTTTAATAAAAAGAAGCTTTACTTAGAAGTAAAGCTCTTTAAAACTTTATTAATTTTGAGGTTTATCAGAATTATTCACATTATTTTCACCATTTGTTGGTGGATTCGTTGTTCCTCCTCCTGTTGGTGGGTTCGTTGTTCCTCCATCTGTTGGTGGATTCGTTGTTCCTCCTCCTGCCGGTGGATTCGTTGTTCCTCCTCCTGCTGGTGGATTCGTTGTCCCTCCTCCTGTTGGTGGATTCGTTGTTCCTCCATCTGTCGGTGGATTCGTTGTTCCTCCTGTTGGTGGTTTAACAACATCTTTATCTGGTACTGGATCTATTACCTTTTCTTCATTTTTATCATTATAATCTTCTGGCTTTATGTTATATAATGAATTATATCTTGCTTCCTCTGCATTATATCTTGCAGCTGCATTTTCTACTGATAATAAATCAAATTCTTCTGGATTAGGTGATTTATTCTTAAATATAAAGTCATAAAGTATCTTTGAGTTTTGCTTAAGATCTATTAATAAGCACCATCCTCTATCCTTATATAAATTATCTCTTGCTATAAGTTCAGCTTGTGGTATTTGTAATCTCTCAAAATTTAAATTAGGCAATTTATAAATTGTATAAGCCAAATTTAATGCTTCTGGTATATCTATATTAGTTTTTACATGTTGTGATAATGTATTAGCTACTCCTACATATTTAATAGGATTGACTTCTTTAAGCTTTGAAGCTACTTGATACAATACTGCTGATTGTCTCTCGCCTCTCTCAAAATTCCCATTACCAACATATCTAATTCTTGCATATGATAAAGCTTGTTGTCCGTTTACCTTTTGAAGTCCTGTTTCAGTAATTGGAGGAGAATTTACACCTGTTGATTCACCTATATATTTATTTACTTCCTCTATTTCATAATCTTTAATATCAACTTCTATTCCACCGATTTCATCTATTATAGCTTCAAATCCCCAAAAATTAACTATAACATATTTATCTAAATGTAAATTAAAGTTTTGTTCTATAGTTTCCATTAGTAAGGCCGCTCCACCTTCTGCTCCACGAAGTTTTCCGTTATCATCTTGCTCAGAACTTCCAAAAGCAAAAGCTGCATTTATTTTATTTTCGCCATATTCAGGTATATCAACTAATGTATCTCTCATTATTGTTGTTAACTTAACATTTTTATTATTATTATCTAAAGTGGCTATAATAATAGAATCAGATCTTGCTGGTTCATCTAATGTTCTTCCATCAGTTCCTATTAATAATACATTTGTAATTCCATCTACTTCATTATAGCTTGCTTCTCTTTTAACTTCAGGTTTGTATTCTACATAAATTCTATTTCTCAAACTATTATACCACCATAATGCTGTTGCTATTATTATTGCTAATACACTTAATACTGATATTAATATAATTTTGTTTCTTTTCTTCTTCTTATTCTTAGATTTTTTTCTTTTCTTCGTTAACTCATTCTCGCTCATCCGAATTCCTCCCTTTACTTTACCTTACTATTATATAACTAAGATTTATATTCTTACAACAATATCCATTAAATTATACTAAATTTATTTGTCATAATTGTTACAAATATATAACAATTATATGTTTTATATGTTTTTCAATTATTTACTTTAATTATTTACTTTAATTATTTACTTTATATGAATTGTTTACTCTATATAAATAAAAATACTTTATAAAAAATGAAATATTTCATTAATATAGTTTAATTTTACACTTATTTGGTAATAATAGTAACAAGGAGTGATAAATATGGATAATTCAAATAATAATTTAAATTCAAAATCCACAAGTGGAAATTTAAATAAAAAGCAAAAAGCTGCTATATTAGTTTCATTTATTTCTTTATTAGCTATCTGTTTTTGCCTAAGCTATTTTATAACGGATTATTTTACTAATCCTAATAGATTAATTAATAATGAAGAAGCCGAAAATAAAACTGTCTATAGTGAAAATGATAAATATTTAGATGATAATATTTATATTACTTTAAAAACAAATGATAATATAGATATGTCAGAAAACTTACTAAACTTAAAGAAAAAATTAAATTTAGATGATAATCTTACTAAAGAGGCTTTATCAGAGAAACTTTCTGATGATGGATACGCTCTTTATGAATGGGATAATAATAAATTAATTTACACCCGTGATTCATCTACAGATATTAATAAATTTGAATCAAATAAATATTATTTAGGTGAAGAAAATGGATATATAAGCTTATTTAAAACAGATTCAAATGGAAATATAATAGAATCTGAAAAAAAGGTTTACTCAAATTCAAAACCACTAGCTAATTTACCAGAAATAGATCAAAATTATATAAAAGAAAATAAATTCTCATTTGATACAAAGGATGAAGCATTACAAAAATTAAGCGAAATGATTTCCTAATTATTAAAATATTTACTTTACTTAAATTATGTATATAATTTAAGTCTTAAAACTGCCGTATAAACTTGACTCTATCACGTTTATACGGCAGTTTTTTATTAACTTTTTATTTAAATTTCTTTATTATATGGAAATTCCTTTTTAATTTATTAATATATAGAATAACATAAATTATTAAGGGAATAAATAAATTATATAAATCAAAATAGAATCTATATTTTTCTTTCTATTTTGATTTTTTTTCACATTTTAAGACAAAATAGTATAAATATAATATGTATTTAGTTAAATTTTCTATATAAAATTTAAAAATATAAAATTGTAATAAATTTTTTATATTTTTTTATTTACTTATTTACATTAAGCTATTAATATATATTTATTGCCCTAAAAAATTTATTCCAAATCGGAGGTTTGTTTTATGAATATTAGTATTATTGATATGCCTATATTCTATGGATGTGATAATCCTGGAGTTGAAAATGGGCCAAAAATTTTAAGAGAGAACAACCTTCTAGATATTTTTAATAAAAGCCACCAAGTCTGTGATATGGGCGAAGTTCATGTAAAAAATGTTTCTTCAAATGATAAATACGCAGCTAACGCAAAAATGAAGTATTTAGATGAAGTTGTGAGATCAAATGTTGGACTAGCTGATAAAGTTTATGAGTCCTTAAAAAATTCATATCTTCCTTTAGTTATTGGCGGAGATCATTCATTAGCAATTGGAAGTGTTGCTGGCTCAAGTAAATTTTTTGCAGAAGATCTTGCAGTAGTTTGGGTGGATGCTCATGGTGATATAAACACACACGAGACTTCCCCATCTGGAAACATTCACGGAATGCCTTTAGCTAGTTCTATGGGAATTGGTCATGAAGTTTTAACCAACCTTTATTCCTCTAGTAAAAAGGTTAAACCTGAAAATGTATTTTTATTAGGTTGCAGAGACTTAGATTTAGGTGAACTTGAATTAATCAAGGAAAATAATCTTAACGTATGGACCATGAAAGATATTAAAAATAAGGGCATAGAACTTGTATTAAAAGAATTCTTAGAAGCTATAAATAGAAACAATGTGAAAAACATTCATTTTAGCTTTGATATTGATAGTTTAGATCCTACTTATGTTCCTGGAACAGGAACACCAGTTGAAGATGGATTAACTTTTTCCGAAGGAAAACAAATAATTGAAAGTATAATTAGTACTTCATTAGTAAGGGCCATGGATTTTGTTGAATTTAACCCTAACTTAGATGATAATAAAAAAACATTAGAAACTTGTCTTGAATTATTAAAAGTTATATCAAAGGCTTTTGAAGGAAAATAAATTTTAAAATAACTAATAGTAACCTATTAGTTATTTTTTGTTCTCCAAATTTATAAATTGATTTTATAAATCTTTAGTTTTTATGTTATTATATATATGTGTTTCGATAAACACTATACAAATTTAAATCTATTTCTATTAAAGTTTATATAATAGTAAATTATATTCTTAGGAGGATAAAATGAAATTACTTTTTTTCGATACTGAAACCACTAGTATAAAACCTGGAAACATATGTCAATTAAGTTATATAATTATAGACGCTTCCTGTAAGCCTCAAAAAACAATAGGAAAAAACTTCTTCTTTACAGTTGATAGTATGGATGAAGGTGCGCAAGCAGTTCATGGATTTTCACTTGAAAAATTATATGATCTTTCAGAAGGGAAAGAATTTTTAGATTTTGTCCATGAATTTATGCCTGACTTTTTTGATGCTGATTTTATAATAGGTCATAATGTCCAATTTGATATAAAATTCTTAAAACATGAATTACAGCAACTTTGGGAAGCTGGTCTTATAGATACAACATGGGAACCTAAGAATACTTTCTGTACTATGTCATATTACAAAGCTATTTGTAATTTACCAAGTCCAGCTGGAAATATAAAAAATCCTAAGCTGTCAGAAGTTATAGATTTTCTTCAAATAACAGAAGAACAAATTGAAAGTAAAGCAAATGAGTTATTTGAAGGTAGTGGAAATTATCATGATGCTAGATTTGACACAGCTGCTACTTATTTAACAGTGATTCAAGGCATGAAGAAGGGACTAATACCTGCAGGGTACTTTTCTAAATTACTTAATAAATAAATTTCATTCAGTGCACAGTTAACAAGGCACAGTTCATAGTTTATTATGAACTGTGCCTTGTTAATTGTGCACTAGAAAATTGTTTAGTAAAATTTAATATTCTCCAAAGTATTTATCCTTAAGACTTTTACAAATATCTTTATTCATTGCTGGAACTCCATCTAATCTATATTGTATTCCCATAGTTTCATACTTATTTACACCTAATAAGTGATATGGTAATAACTCGACTTTTTCAACATTTTCTAAATTATTAATAAATGTTTTAAGGCCCTCCATATATTCTTCACTATCTGTCTTGCCTGGAATAACTACTTGTCTTATCCAAAGTTTAGTGCCAGCCTTTTTACAAGCTTCTAAGAATTTATTTGTTTCTTCTATTTTGAATCCAGTAATTTCTTCATATCCTTCTTCTGATAAATGCTTAACATCATACAAAACTAAATCTGTATATTTTAGTATTTCATCATAATCACCAAATCCAACACCTGATGTATCTAGACATGTATGTATTCCTTCTGATTTACATTCCTTAAGTACTTCTAACAAAAATTCTGGCTGTCTTAATGGATCCCCTCCAGAAAATGTTACTCCTCCACCCGAAGTTGTAAAATAACTTTTAAATCTCTTTATTCTTTTAACTAATTCTTCAGCAGTATATTCAGTTCCTCCTTTGTCACTCCAAGTATCTGGATTATGACAATAAAGACATCTTAATTTACATCCTTGAAAAAATACAACTACTCTTATACCTGGTCCATCAACAAGACCCATACTTTCAATTGAATGAATTCTACCATTTACCATACTTATCTTCTCCTCTATCTAGGAAATTAACTTTAAATTTATCTTGTCTTATTCATTATAATTTGTATATACTGAAAAGTCTATTATTGCAAATTTCTATTTTTATTTAGCTACTTGTAATTTACTTATTACCTTAATATGTTATATTCTTTAATTATATATACCTATTTCCTTTAATAACCTTTCACTTACCTCTTCACCAGCTAGCTTTTTAACAATCTCTGTGCATAGTTCTATTATCCCAATCATATTTGATGCAAACATTAATTTACCATTATCAACAAAAGCTTTTTTTATTTGAATTGTCCCCTCTATTCTCCATTCTGATTTTGGTACTGTAATTCCTTCTAAATCATTAAATTCATTAAGAAAATATATTCCGTTAGAAAATGTTATTATATAATCGCAATTACTATAAATAAATTTTAAATAATTCATTAAAACACTATCTTTAGCCGCTGATTTTACGTCTTTTCCTCCTGGTATTATAATCATATTAGGTTTATATATATTATTATTAATTATATCTTTAACAGATACATTTATATTTTCTGTTTCTATTTGTGATTTATTGGATATGGGATGAACTTCGAAGTAATCTTCCTTTAGAATTTCATTAGCTTTACTAAATATATTAAAAGGAATTGAATATTCCATTATATTAATATTATCATAAGTTAATATATTTATAATTTTTTTATTATTTATCTTACATTTAAAAAAGTTCTTTTTAGTTATTTTATAAGTAAATTGATTTCTAAAATTACTTATCTCTTCAAAACCTATTTTTTTCAATAGTTCTCTGGATTCTTTTGTACTTACAGTATCTATTATTGCCTCTCCACCAAATTCAAAAAAATAATATTCCAAAAGTAGCTTTAATGCTTCTTCTCCATATCCTTTGCGTCTATGCATATGATGTATTTTTATATTTATTCTAGCTACCTTAGTCGCAGAATTATATCCATGGAAACTAACTTCTCCAATTGCCTTTTCATCTAAAGAATATATAAGACAATAAAAATTCTTCCCATCTGTTGGTTGTACCATTTTTCTATAAAACATATCCCATTTTTCTTTTGGAAAAGAATATGTCTTACCTATCTCCCCCATATTTTCTTTATTACTCCACAAAGATTCTACAAAAGATAGCTCAGTAAATTTAGGTTGCCTTATATAAACCTTTTTACCATTTCTCCTATATAAATTTAATTTATTATTCATTTCATCACCTATAACAAGAAATTTATAAATATTTCTTTATTCTTCCAGATAATATATAGTTTAATATCTCATAAAATTCAGCTTTTATCAAGAAATATAACTAGTATTTAATTTTAACTTAATGTTTTTAAATATATTGTAATTATTTCACTTTTATTATTTTACTTAGTATTCCTAAACTTTCATGACTGTTTTCTTAAACTTAATTATATAAATAATCATATAGTATATATATAATGAGGCTTTGGCAAAAAACTTTTTTTATATATTATTTGAAAAAATATTGATTTTTATAATATTAATATTTATAATATTTATTGTTTGTTTAGTAATTTTAAACTTTTAGTTTAGTATTATAAAATTTATATGATGGAAGGTGTAATTGTGGAAATAGGAGAAAAAATTCGTAGACTTCGTATTGAAAAACAATTGACTCAAGAAGAACTTGCCAATAGATGTGAACTTTCTAAAGGATTTATATCACAAGTTGAAAATGACTTGACTTCTCCATCAATAGCAACATTAATTGACATACTAGAAATTCTCGGTACAAATCTCACAGAATTTTTTAGTGATGCTAGTGAAGAGAAAGTTACTTATACATATGAAGATATGTTTGAAACTGAAAATAATGATTTAAAATATAAGCTAATGTGGCTTATACCTAATGCACAAAAAAATGAAATGGAACCAATAATGATAACTCTTGAACCTGATGGAAGATATATAGAAGAAGAACCTCATGAAGGTGAAGAATTTGGTTTTGTTTTATCTGGAACTATAATTTTACATCTAGGAAAAAAGAAATTTAAAGTGAAAAAAGGTGAAAGCTTTTATTTTAAACCTAGATCTAATCACTATATTTCAAATGGTGGAAAAACACAAGCTAAAGTAATTTGGATAAGTACTCCGCCGTCATTTTAAATCTATAGAAAGAGGTGTTTATTTTGAAACAAAACATAATTGAAATGAAAGGTATTTCTAAATCCTTTGATAGTAATTGCGTTTTAGATAATCTTTCATTAAATATTAAAAAGAATGAATTTTTAACATTACTTGGTCCTAGTGGATGTGGTAAAACAACAACATTAAAAATACTTGCTGGATTTGAAGTTGCTGATAAAGGTGAAGTTTTATTTAATGGAAATGATATTTCATCTTTACCTCCATACAAAAGACAGGTAAATACTGTATTCCAAAAATATGCCTTATTCCCTCATATGAATGTATATGAAAATATTGCATTTGGATTAAAAATTAAAAAAACTCCTAAAAATGAAATAGATTTAAAAGTTAAAGAAATGCTTAAATTAGTTTCTTTAGAAGGATTTGAAAAAAGAAGCGTAGAATCCCTAAGTGGTGGACAACAGCAAAGAGTTGCTATTGCTAGAGCTTTAATTAATGAACCAGAAGTTCTTCTTTTAGACGAACCTCTTGGAGCTCTTGATTTAAAACTTAGAAAAGAAATGCAAATTGAACTTAAAAGAATGCAACAAAGACTTGGAATTACTTTCATCTTTGTAACTCATGATCAAGAAGAAGCATTGACAATGTCTGATACTATTATAGTTATGAATAAAGGTAAAATTCAACAAATGGGATCTCCAGAAGATATATACAATGAACCTGCTAATGCATTTGTTGCTAACTTTATAGGTGCAAGTAATATTTTAGATGGAACTATGTTAGATGATTTTAAAGTAGAGTTCTGCAATAATACTTTTGTTTGTGTTGATAAAGGGTTTAAACAAAATGAATTAATTGATGTAGTTATAAGACCTGAGGATATTAAAATTGTAGCTGCTGACAAGGGAATGTTAAAAGGTACAGTAAAATCAATAATTTTTAAAGGTGTTCATTACGAAATAGAAGTTGAAGAAGGAAATAATAAATGGATAATTCATAATACTAAATTTGCAGAAGTAAATTCTGTTATAGGATTAGATATTTACCCAGAAGATATTCATATTATGAGAAAGGTTTCAAATAATGAGTAAGGCAAAAAATATTAATAAAAACTTTGCTGCATCTCCTTTCATAGTTTGGAGTTCTTTATTTATTATAATTCCTTTAATAATAGTTTTATTCTTCGGCTTTACTATATTAACACCTGAAGGAGATTATAAATTTTCATTAGAAAATTTCACAAGACTACTTCAATCTCAATATATAAAGGTTTTTACTAGAAGTTTATGGCTTGCTTTTTTATCAACATTATGGTGCTTAATTTTAGGATATCCTGTTGCATATATAATTTCTAAAATGAAACCTTCAAAAGGTAATATTTTAATTATGCTTTTTATAGTACCAATGTGGATGAACTTTTTGCTTAGAACTTATGCTTGGTTACCTATCTTAGGTAAAAATGGCTTTGTAAATAATATTCTTGGTTACTTAGGTTTTGGCCCTTTTACTTTCTTATATAATGATGGCGCTGTAATACTTGGTATGATTTATAATTTTTTACCCTTCATGGTGCTTCCAATATATACTGTGTTAACAAAAATGGATAAAGATTTATTAAATGCAGCTGCCGATTTAGGCGCAAATAGGGGTGAGATATTTAGGAAAATAGTTTTACCTTTAAGCATGCCTGGTGTTATTTCAGGAATTACTATGGTATTTATGCCGGCTGTTTCTACATTTGTAATTTCAAGATTGCTTGGTGGTGGACAATATATGCTTTTAGGTAATTTAATTGAACAACAATTTACTATGATGGGTGATTGGAATTTTGGTTCATCTATTTCTATATTTATGATGATAATAATATTAGTATCTATGGCTATAATGAGTAAGTTTGATAATTCTGATGCTAAAGAAGGAGGAGGAAATCAGTTATGGTAAAGAAACTTGAAAACTTTATTAAGAAATCTTATTTATTACTTATATTTATATTTTTATACACTCCAATATTAGCATTAATTATTTTCTCCTTTAATGATTCAAAAACCATGGGAAAATGGTCTGGCTTTACATTAAGATGGTATGCTGACCTATTCCAAAATGAAAGAATTCTTCAAGCTTTATTCTTTACTGTTGTTATTGCAATAATTTCTTCCGTTATAGCTACTATAATTGGTACTTTAGCAGCTATTGGAATAAATAAAATGAAGGGACCTAAAAAAGCTCTTTTATTAAATATTAATTATTTACCTGTATTAAATCCAGACATAGTTACTGGTATTGCCTTAATGAGCTTATTTATATTTATAAGACCTCTTACAAAATTAGATTTTGGCTTTACTACTATGCTTCTTGCTCACATTACATTTAATATTCCTTATGTAATTTTAGCTGTTTTACCTAAACTTAGACAGTTACCTGAAAATATAGAAGATGCTGCATTGGACCTGGGTGCTACTCCAGCTTACACATTAAGGAAAATAATATTGCCTCAAATTAAACCTGGAATATTTGCTGGTATGTTAATGGCTTTTACAATGTCTATTGATGATTTTGTAATTAGTTTCTTCACTGCTGGACCTGGAGTTACAAACCTTTCTATAGAAATCTTTGCTATGGCAAGAAGAGGGATTAAGCCTGAAATTAATGCTCTTTCAACTTTGATGTTTGTAACAGTTTTAACTCTTCTATTAATTGCTAATAGAAAAGAATTTTTATCAAGAGGTGATAAAATTGAAAAAGCTTAAGAAATCTATTGCTATCTTATCATCATTATTTTTAATATCATCATTTTTTGTAGGATGCTCTAAAAACAATGATGATTCAAGTGGTACAAGAACCCTTAATGTATTTAATTATGGAGATTATATAAATGAAGATTTAATCACAAAATTTGAAGAGGAAACAGGTATTAATATAATTTATGATACTTATGAATCAAATGAAATTATGTATCAAAAAGTAAAAAATAGTCCTGGAACTTATGACTTAATTTTCCCTTCAGATTATATGGTCGAAAAAATGCTAAGTGAGGATATGTTGGAAAAAATTGACTTTACTAATATACCTAATTATAAAAATATTGGAGATGATTTTAAAAATCTTCAATACGATCCTAATAATGAATACTCAGTTCCATACATGTGGGGAACAATAGGAATAATATATGATGCTGATAAAGTAAAAGAGGGTGTAGACAGCTGGGATATATTATGGGATTCAAAATATAAAAATGAAATATTTATGTTTGATTCCATAAGAGATACTCTTGCTATTTCTTTAGTTAAACTTGGATACTCTTTAAACTCAGTTAATAAAAATGAATTGGAAGAAGCTACTCAAGAATTAATAAAGCAAAAGCCTTTAGTTCAATCTTATGTTATGGATGAAGTTAAAGATAAAATGATAAACGGTGAAGCTACCTTTGCTACTGTTTACTCTGGTGATGCGATATTTATTCAGGATGAAGCTCCAGATTTAAATCTTCAATATGTTGTTCCTAAAGAAGGCTCAAATAAATGGTTTGATGTTATGGTTATCCCAAAGGGAGCAAAGCATAAAAGTGAAGCGGAAGAATTTATAAACTTCTTATCCGATGCCGAAAATGCTAAAGAAAATGTAGAATATATAGGTTATGCAACTCCTAATTCAGCTGCTTATGAATTATTAGATGAAGAAACTAAAGAAGATGAAACTGTTTATCCTGCTGATGAGGTCCTTGATAAATGTGAAATATTTAAAGATTTAGGTAACAAAATAAAACTATATGATGATGCTTGGTTAAAAGTAAAAATTAATTAAGGAGTTACGTTATGTAACCCCTTTTTAATTATAAGTTTAAATTTCCAAACCACAATTTTATTTCTCTTTCTGCACTTTTAGGACTATCTGATGCATGAACACAGTTTTCTCTATTATTTGCAGCATATAACTTTCTTATCGTACCTTCTTCAGCCACTTCTGGATTTGTACTTCCATTAATTTCTCTAATTTTCTCTATTGCATTTTCTCCTTCTAAAATCAATGCACATAAAGGTCCTTTAGTTATAAATGCTATTAATGGATCAAAAAAACTTTTCCCAATATGTTCTTCATAATGCTTACATGCAAAATCCTTAGATATCGTTTCCATTCTTAATGCAATTACTTTTAGTCCATTTTCTTCATACTTATCGATTATTTTTCCTATTATATTTTTTCCCACTGCATCTGGTTTTATTAATACTAGTGACTTTTCCATATAATATTCCCCCTTGTCTTAAATTCTCATAATTATTATATCATCTTTGTTCATAAACTAATAATATTATCTTCATAACAATATTATATTTATGTTATAATTTTTATAATAATCTAATATAAGAGGTGAATTTATGATTAGATACTATGTTCTTGTTGAAGGTAGAGTTCAAGGGGTTGGCTTTAGATACTTTTGCCAGATGAATGCAGCTAACTTGAAGCTAACTGGATGGGTTCGTAATATGGATAATGGAATGGTTGAAATGGAAGTTCAAGGTGATGAAAAAATAATTATTAAATTTATTAATACAATAAACAAAGGTAACTTTTTCATAAGAATAGACTCCCTTTCAAAAAAACAAATTGATTTAGTTTTTAATGAATCTAAGTTCAAGATTAAATAACCGTTATCTAAAAGTGAAAAATTACATCAATAATTATTCATATTTAATTATCAATTCTTAAGTGGCTGTCTTTAATACAGCCACTATTATCTTTGTACCTTCGTATCATATAACATTAAATTATTTTCTTGAATAACTCTTATTAATTTATCTCCATAAATTAAATTTCCTTCCTCATCTTTAGCCGTACTATAACCTGCATTTTCTAAAGCTTGTGCTTGCTCCTTATAGCCTTTAGCTTGAAATAATCCATTTGCAGAATATCTTTCATTTTCATAAAGAAATTTTCCGTGATCTTTTATAGAAGATTTTATATCACCATAAGATCTAAATGCTCCAACAATAACATCATCATAATTCTCTTTAGTTTCAAGATCAATACTATCCCCACTCCATCTTTCATCTGCTTTTATCCCAAAAAGATTATTATATTTAGATGATAAAGTAGACTCACCCCATCCAGATTCTAAAATAGCTTGAGCAATCGTTATAGAAGGTAATATTCCATAACTTTTATAATTATCATAAGCAACCTCAGAAACCTTATCTATAAATTGAAGCTTAGAATTGTCCATTATTAATTCTCTGTGTATATAATTATTTTTCAATCCTTCAAGGTATTCATTAGCTTTTTCTTCTTGTTCACTACTTAAATTTAATGCTTTAATTGCAGCTTTAAATTTCTTTAATTCTACAACATTTCCAGAAGCATCTTTGTTGTAAAATGAATTTACTATATTATTTATATTCTCACCATTAATTTCAAAGTTACCATCAGCTATAGCACCATTTACTGCTGCTATTTCTTGCCAATTTAATTGAATCCCCCCAGCACTTAAGTCATCACTTATATTTATGTATTTAATTATTTCTTCATTTGAAAGTATTGTTTCTTTACTTGATTTATTAAGATATTCTGCGGTTACAAAAACTATTGTAACCATTAATGTAATAATAAAAGTTACACTTAAAATAATTTTTTTCATAATGTTTTTGCTGTAACTTTCCTTATAATCACCTATTCCTTTATATGTTCCCTTGTACTCCAAAACGCTACCTCCAAATATTCTTCTTTATAAATATATACATATATTATAAATAATATTTTATTTATATAAAGTTTATTATGAAAATTTAATTAATATTTAAGAAAATTTATTATATAAAAAAGGTGGAGTTTTTCCACCTTAAACTGTCATTTTTTCTTCAATTCCATCCGTATCCACTTCTTTTATATCATCAAAAAACTTCTGTGTTTCAGAAATAACAACATGCCTTAATCCTATTAATCCAATTAGATTTGGAAATGCCATAAGCCCATTAACTATATCTGCTATAATAAAAATCATCTCCAATGGTAAAAAAGACCCTACTGCAACTAAAGCTATAAAAATAATTTTATAAGGTTTTATTCCCTTTACGCCGAATAAATATTCAATACATCTTTCCCCATAATAATTCCATCCTAATATAGTTGTAAACGCAAAGAATATCAAACCTATATTAACTATATATTTTCCTAATAAAGCTATTGGCAATCCCTTTTCAAAGGCTGCTGTAGTTAAATTTGCACCTTCTAGGTTTCCAGTAAAGCTTCCTGTAACAACAATAACTAATCCAGTCATTGTACAAATTATAATAGTATCAATAAATGTTCCTGTCATAGAAATTAATCCTTGTCTTACAGGAGATTTTGTTTTTGCTGCTGCTGCTGCTATAGGTGCACTACCAAGTCCTGCTTCGTTTGAAAATACTCCCCTTCCAATTCCTCTTTGCATGGCAATTGAAATAGTTATTCCTACTGCACCTCCTAAAGCTGCTTTAGGATTAAATGCACTTCTTATTATTAAACTAATAGCTGAAGGTATTTTGGTAAAATTAAATATTAGTACCAAAATAACTCCCACTATATATAGTATAGCCATAAAAGGAACAATTTTTTCTGATACACTTGAAATTCTTTTTATTCCTCCTAGAGTAACTAAGGCCACTAATATAGTAACTACTACTGCTGTAACTATTAATGGAATATTGAATCCTATTTTTGCTGCATCAGCAATAGACTTTACTTGCCCAAATGTTCCTATTCCAAGTAGAGCAACACCTACTCCAAATATGGCAAATAATTTTGCTAACCAATTTAATCCTAGCCCATTTTTTATATAATACATTGGTCCACCAGCCATTTGTCCATTCTCATCTACTTCTCTATATTTTATTGCAAGTACTCCTTCAGCATATTTAGTAGCCATGCCAAAAAAAGCTGCTATCCACATCCAAAACAATGCTCCTGGTCCTCCAGCCTTAATTGCAGTAGCAACTCCAACTATATTTCCTGTTCCTATAGTTGCTGATAAAGCCGTACATAAAGCTCCATAACTAGTAACATCACCTTTTGCATCATCATCAGTATCTTCCTCTTTTGAAAATATGTATTTTAGTGCTAAAGGTAGTTTAAATATTTGTAGTAGTTTTAATTTCCAGGTTAAATATATTCCTGTCCCTACTAATAATACTAATAGTGGTGGCCCCCATATTATAGCATCGATAGTACTTAAAATTGATTGAATTTGATTTAACATAAAAAAATCCCCCTTAAATTTAAATTTACGGAGGAGAATAGATAGGTAAATAAGATCTATTAAATAATAAAAATTTATAGACCTATCTTATCCCCTGTCCTTTTACCTGAGAGTTTCAATAATTTAAACTTTAAATTATCTTGCTCCTTCGGTGCTCATCTCTGAGTCTCTCCAGAGGTTCGTCCAATAGCGGTCCTAATACCTGAAAGATTTACTTCTTCGGTGGATTTATTTAAAAATCTCTCTCCCACTACCTTCAACCGAACATTATTAAATTATATTACGATTATATATGCTTTCCTTAAAAATTTCAACCTCTTTTTATATTAATTATAAAAAATACTCTCAATATTTTTTATTTTTATAATTATTAACATTTAACATATTAATAATTTTTTATCTTTTATAATCAACATGTTTTGATAAATTATCATTTTTTGAATCATTTATTGCAGTAATTATATTTTTTGCAAGAATTCATTGAATTTTTACAATGGAGATATATACTATTAATAGAATTAATAGTACATTTGAAAAGGAGTATCCATAATGGACATAAAATTAACAAAGGACTACTTATCAAATCTTTATGGTAAAATAAGCCCTTTCGAATTTAAAGATAAATTGATTGAATTAGCTAACCTTAATAAAGGAAAATTTAATGGAAATATTTTAGATGCTGGTAGAGGTAATCCTAATTGGACTTCTTCAACCCCTAGACAAGCCTTTTTTACACTTGGCCATTTTGCTGTTTTAGAATGCCAAAGAAATTTATGCGTAAATGACTTAGCTGGTATGGTTAGTAAAAATGGAATTTATGAAAGGTTTTTAGATTATTATACTAAGAACACTAATTTACCTGGAATTAGTTTATTAAAAGAAATACTAAATTATTGCATTAAAGAGTTTAGTTTTAATCCAGATGATTTTTTATTTGAAATTACTGATGGAATTATTGGTGATAACTATCCGTTTCCAGATAAAATGCTTATTCATATAGAGGAAATAGTTAATAAATACTTATTAAAAGAATTATGTGGTGACACTAAATTTAATAATAAATTTGATGTTTTTGCCGTTGAAGGTGGAACTGCTGCAATGTGTTATATTTTTGACTCTCTAACATCAAACAAGCTATTAAATAAAGGGGATAAAATTGCTTTAATGACACCTATTTTTACGCCTTATCTAGAAATTCCTCACTTACCTAACTATGATTTTGAGGTAATAAGGATTCATGCAAATGATTTAGATGAAAATAATAATCCAACTTGGCAATATCCAATTGAGGAACTAGAAAAACTTAAGGATACTAATATAAAAGCATTATTCATTGTTAATCCAAACAATCCCGCTTCAATAGCATTAAGTGATAAATGTAAGAATAATTTAGTTAATGTAGTTAAAAACTATAATCCAAATTTAATGATAATAACTGATGATGTTTACTGTACATTCATAGAAAAGTTTAAATCTATAGTTGCTCATTTACCATACAATACCTTAGGTGTGTATTCCTTATCGAAATATTTTGGAGTTACTGGTTGGAGACTTGGTGCAATATTTTTAAATGAAAACAATGTATTTAATGATCTTTTAACTAATCTGTCATCTAAAGATAAAATAGAATTAAATAAAAGGTATAAACACATGTCATCTGATCCTAGTAATATAAAATTCATAGATAGATTAGTTGCTGATAGTAGACAAGTTGCTCTTAACCATACTGCTGGTTTATCAACGCCTCAGCAAGTTCAAATGGCTTTATTTTGTGCCTTTACTCTAGTTGATTATAATAATAATTATAAAAATCTTACTATTGAAATATGTAAAAGACGTAAAGCTTTATTATTTGAAGGCATGGAATTAAATCTTATAGATAATCCTAATGATTCTTCATATTATACTGAACTAAATATAATTGATTGGGCAAAAAATAAATTCAATGAAGACTTTTCTAATTACATAGCATCACACTATACCCCATTTGATATATTATATGATTTAGCTAAAAATTACTCTATAATCTTATTAAATGGAGATGGATTTGCTTCTTCTGAATGGTCATTAAGAATTTCACTTGCCAATCTTAATGATAATTTCTACTATATCATTGGTAAAGTTTTAAGAAAAATTCTTTCTGACTTGCTTAAAGAGTGGCAAGAAAATAAATGGTCAAAAGAAAAAGCAGAAAATTTATAAAACTATTCAACACTTTCATATATAAAATAAAGATCGAGTTTATACTCGATCTTTTCTAGTTCGTAATAGTAAAAAATACGAAGCATTTTTCAGTTCGCAGTGCACAATTCACAGTTTGCAATTTTTGGAATAAAGTAACAGAGAGCAGGGACAATCTCAATTATAGTCTGCTACACTTAACTAAGTTTTTAATTTCCCTCACCAATTATTTTTTACCAATAATTTAATTCATTATTAATTTAAATTCTTAATATAAGTTGGCGAAGGTAAATAGAGTATGTGAAATAAGCATATAGCGAGAAACTAGAAGTACTTGGTGAAGGAAGAACTACTATGCCTTAGTATTGTTGGTTTGTCTGAGCGTAGCGAGTTTAACCAAAACTCTTGGCATAGTAGTTCTCCGAGCCTAGTACTTCTTTGCGTAGCTATTTAGCTTATGAAACATATCTATTTATCGTAGCCTTTATATTCGCAATTTAAAACAACTATGAACTCTAGTCTTGCTTGTAAATCTACATGTGTTTTTTATAAAGTCTATTTATTGCACTAAATACTGCTTTTATTGATGCTATAGTTATATTACTATCTACTCCAACACCAAAGGTTGTTTTAGAATTATCTAGTCTTTTCATTTCAACATAAGCTGCTGCTTTAGCTTCTGAACCTTCACCTAAAGAATGTTCTGCATAATCTAGTATTGTGGTTTCTACTAAATTACTTTTAATTAATGCTTTCTTTAATGAATCTATAGGTCCATTTCCTTCTGCTATAAAGCTCTTTTCTTCCCCATTAAATAAGAAAGTAACATTTATTTTAGTATTTTGAGATTCGAAGTCTAAACTATCACTATCTTCAATCTTAAACTTTAATAGTTTAAATGGGCCTACAAAATCTAAATACTCGTCTCTAAACTTTTCCATAATTACTTTTGGTGATATTTCTCCATGCTTTTCTGTTACCTTTTGTATTATATCTCCAAACTCTTTATGCATACTCTTAGGCATCTTATATCCAAAATGACTTTCTAATACGAAGGCCACTCCACCTTTTCCTGATTGGCTGTTTATTCTTACTAAGGCTTCATATTCTCTTCCTAAATCAGTAGGATCTATAGGTAAATATGGAACTTCCCAAGTATTTTGGTTTCTTTCTATATACTTTTTCATTCCCTTATTTATTGCATCTTGATGTGAACCTGAAAATGCAGTAAATACAAGTTCTCCTGCATAAGGATGTCTTATATGAACAGGTATTTTGCAACACTTTTCATAAACATCTATTATTTTATTTATATTATCTAATTGTAAGTTTGGACTTATTCCATGAGAAAACATATTATATGCTAAATTTAATATATCAACATTTCCTGTTCTTTCTCCATTTCCAAATAAAGTACCCTCAACTCTATCTGCACCTGCTAACATTGCAAGTTCTGCAGTTGCAACTCCTGTGCCCCTGTCATTGTGTGGATGCACGCTTAAAATTATTCTATTTCTATTACTAAAATTTCTACTCATCCATTCTATCTGATCTGCAAATACATTTGGTGTATCCATTTCTACTGTGGATGGTAAGTTTATAATTACCTTATTTTTATCATCTGCTCCCCAAGTATCTAATACAGCTTCACATACTTCTAATGCATAATCAACTTCTGTTCCTGTAAAACTTTCTGGTGAATATTCTAAATATAATTTTCCATTAAAAGACTTAGCATACTCTTTAACTAGTTTTGTTCCCTCTACTGCTATAGACTTGATTTCCTCTTTGCTCATATTAAAAACAACATCCCTTTGAAGTATCGATGTAGAATTATATATATGAACTATAGCCTCTTTTACCCCCTCTAAAGCTTCAAATGTTCTTTGTATTAAATGTGGCCTAGCTTGTGTTAAAACTTGAACCTTCACCCCTTCAGGAATCAAGTTGTTTTCTACTAAAATTCTCAAAAAGTCGAATTCTATTTGTGAAGCTGATGGAAATCCAATTTCTATTTCTTTAAATCCTAATTCTATTAAAAGATTAAACATTTTTATTTTTTCTTCTACTGTCATAGGATTAATTAATGCTTGATTTCCGTCTCTCAAATCAACACTACACCATATAGGTGATTTTTTGATTTCATTATCTGGCCATGTTCTTTCCTTTAATTTAATCGTTTGAAACTTCTTGTACTTTTTATAATTCATTTAAATGCCCCCTTATTTATAAATATAGAAAGTAAAAAACCGCATAAACCTACTCCTAATTGGAGCGATTTACGCGGTACCATCCAAGTTTTAACTTAATTAAAATAACAGCATAACAATGCCGGCAAAACCTACTTCCCCATTCAGTCTTGCAGCTCCTGAGCGAGTTCAAAAGCGATAATACGTGGGCTTTCACCATTCCCCTACTCTCTTTAATATCTCTTACTTTTTACTACTCTCATTCTAAGCTTTTCAATATTTAATTAATCAGTAATATACTATAAATTTATCCTTTTGTCAAATATTTCTAAGGTGTCTTATTAATTTTATATTTCAACTCGTCCTCTTATCTCTCCATTATAAAAAGCTTTAATATTTTTAATTACTTCTTCAAATAATCTTTCCCTTGCTTCTACGCTTGCCCAAGCAATATGTGGTGTTAAAACTAAATTGTCCTTATTTTTGATAGAGGTTAATGGATTATCTTCTTTAATAGGCTCTACTTCAAATACATCTAAAGCAGCACCAGCAATAAGTTCTTCATCTATTGCCATTGCTAAATCACCTTCAATTACTATTGGCCCTCTCCCCATATTAATTAATATAGCTGACTTTTTCATCTTATTAAGAGCATTATAATTTATTAAACCTTGTGTATCTTGATTTAATGGAGCATGAATAGAAATTATATCTGATAAACTTAATAATTCATCAAAATTCACTCTCTTATACTCACTATTTGAATTTTTTCCTGAAGTAGAGTAATAAATTACATTAACTCCAAATGCTTCTGCTATCTTGGCTACTCTTTTCCCTATTGCGCCAAAGCCTATGATTCCCCATGTCTTACCTTCTAATTCATAAAAAGGCTTATTTAAATTAGTGAAAAGACCTGATTTTGCATAGTCTCCAGATTTAACATAATTGTCATAATAAGATATTTTATCATATAAAGATAATACTGTGGCAAAAGTATGTTGAGCAACGGTATTAGTTGAATATCCTGCAACATTTGTAACTGCAATATTATTATTTCTTGCATATACTATATCGATATTGTTAAATCCAGTAGCAGTTTCACATATTAGTTCTAAATTCTCAGCTTCCTTTAAATTATTCTCATTTAATACTATCTTATTAGTTAAAACTATATTAGCGTCTTTTATCCTTTCTACTACATCTTCTGGTTTTGTGGTATCATAATAAGTTACTTCTCCAAACTCTTTCAATTTAGAAAAATCTAATTCCCCTAAAGTTTTTCCATCTAAAATTACTATTTGCTTCATTTTGCCCTCCTAATTATAATAAATTTAAAATATCCATTGGTTTATCTATAAAATAATCTGGATTAGATTCTTTTAATTTATCTATTCCTATAAAAGTATAATTTACTGCACAAGTTTTACATCCTGCTGATTTCCCGCAATATATATCATAATAACTATCTCCAACCATAATAGCTTCATTTGGTTCTATTCCTAATTCACTACATGCTTTAAGCGCTGGATCTGGATTTGGTTTATGAAGAGTTGTTGATTCTGGTGTTATAATTACATCCATGAAATCATATATTTCTGCTATCTTCATTCCTCTTACAGCAAGTTCTTCTCTTTTTGATGTTACTATACCTATTTTAATTTTCTTTTTCTTAAGATTAGTTAAAAGCTCTTTAACTCCATCAAATGCAAAACACATCTTATCATGTATTCCCTCATTATACTCTCTATAGTATGCTACTAAATCATCAACATTTTCTTCAATTGCATGTCTCATAAAAGGTTCTTTTAAAGGTCTTCCAAAAAAATCTAAAATCTCTTCTTTTTTTAATTCTATTCCTAACTTTTCTTTAAATGTTTTATCAAAAGAATTATAAATTAATTCATTTGTATCTAACAAAGTTCCATCTAAATCAAATAACACAGCTTTTATCATAATATCCTCCTAGTATAAAAGTAAGTTATGGAGATGTTTCAAAGACATTTCCTCATAATACTTTACAATAATAATAACATATAAAATATCCTTGTACAAAATTCAGATAATATTTAATTAAAATAAAAAGATACCTAAATTATATAAAGGCATCCAAAAATATCCATATTCTTATTTTGTATTAAAATAAACTTAATTGTTCATCCTTATACACTTCTCTGTAATTATAAATTATATCATTCATTTTATAAAATAGGCCCAATTTTTCACATTCATTAGCAAATATCTTGTATAAATTTCTAGCATTCGGACTGTTACACATATATTCATTTCCAAATATTTTTATATATCTTTCTTTAATTCCAGGAAAGGCTTTGTTTAGCATGTCGAAAAAATAATCTCTTTGGTTTGATCTTAAAGTGACTCCAAAAGCAGGATAAATAAACTTAGCTCCATTTTTTTGCGCCAGTCTTACAATACTAATTATATTTTCTTCACTATCATTAATAAATGGTAAAATAGGCATTAATAATATTCCTGTATAAATTCCCTCATCTGCTAATCTTTTTATCGTTTCAAACCGCTTAGAAGTAACTGCAACATTTGGTTCAATTTTTCTACACAAATCATCTTGTGCTGTTGTAATTGTGATTTTACAAAGTACAGGTGAATGACTTTTAATTCTTTTTAAAATATCAATATCTCTTGTGATTAAATTACTTTTTGTTGCAATTGAGACTCCAAAACCGTTATTATCAATGGCTTCCAATGCACTACGAGTTAAAGAGTACTTTTTCTCAAAAGAATTGTACGGATCGCTCATAGCACCAGTCCCAATAACTCCTTTTTTCCTTTTAGATTTTAATTCTCTTCTTATTAGTTCTATTGAATTTTCTTTAGCCCTAACAATTTCAAAGTTATCTATACCATAGCAGTCACTTCTACTATCGCAATATATACATCCATGATTGCAACCCTTATATATATTCATATTATAATTAATTCCAAACCAATTATTACCTTCTCTATATCCAGATAAAATACTTTTTGCAGGTATATAATTCATATATATCTCTCCTAAATAAGTCCTTTTTCTATAATAAGTTTGTTAAACTTATTTTCTGATAATATTTCATTTGTTACAAATTCTCCATTGTAAAACAAACTATAAGTTGTAAATGGACACGGTGAACTTTGAGCTTGTTCTTTAGTTTCAATTTTAATTATCTTTATATCAACTTTCTTTTCACTTGAAATTTTTCTTATTAAATCAACATATTTACTTGTATGAGGACATTGATTTGAATAATATAATGTTAATCCATTCTCATCATTTTTTCCATACTTAACATGATTTTTAAACTTAGGTGAATCATACTTATCCGAAAATGGTAAATATAATAACTCATAATAAGGATTGGCGATATCACATACTTTAAAACCTTTATATTTTAAATAATCTGGATCTGATAAAAATGGCATTTTCTTTTTTGAAGAAAGTGTAATAATTCCATTTTTTCCTCTTTTCTTGCAATTATCGATACATTCATTTAATAATCTATTAGCATAGCCTCTCCCCTTAAACTTTCCAGATACCCAAAAACAATTTATAAACATATAATTTTTACCTTCAATAGGTGCCCATGCATTTTCTACTGGAATGTATTCTATAAATGCTTTTCCTCTCACATTTATTTTATTAAATATTAACCCGTCATCAAATCTTTCCTTAAGCCATTCTTTTTTTAAATAAACTCCACAATCACCTTTTTTATCTGATAAAGAACAACAAATATGTTCACATTCAATATTATTATAATTTAATGTTATGATTTCCTCCATTACTTCCTCCTAACAGGGTGCCTTATAACAGTTTTCATCTTTTCCTTATTAGCTTTTCTTGGATCGGATAAATAAATTTCGTGATGTCTTCTAATTTTACCATCTTGACTAATCTTACTAATATCATTAATTAAGTTATTTTCTTCAATATATTTATCAATTTTTTCAGTAGTAGCATATTCTTGATCAAATGGACCTATATGCATACATTGAACACATAAACCTTCATTAAATATTTCAAGTCTTGCTTTAGATACATCAATATTAGGCTTTTTCTTTTTTAGTTCTTCACAAGCAAAATCAAATATTTCTTGTGTTACAAATTCAGGTTGTCGTATCATAGAGGTCCAAATATATTTATGTTTTTTACTAAAATCCATATCATCATCTTTTAACCACCATAACCCTTCAAGAGGTGGAACAACATAATCAAAATAATTTTCTATCTCATTTCTTATATTCTTATTCATCTTTATTGTATAAGATAAACCATATAGTACTTCAATGGCATCTTGATACTCTCCATCTTTATTATTGGGATCTCCTTGTCCATCTACCATTATAAATGTCATTGAAGGTACTGTTATTTCTATAGGTTGTGTTTTGGGTAAATATAAATCTTTAAACGCCTTTTTATAATCTAATTTATCCATCTTAATTCTCCTTTTACTTTTCTTATATAAATAAAAATAAATTATATTAAAATAAATATTTATAATATCTCTTCTAAATATTTATTAAAATCCATTGATAAATTAATTTTATTTTTTATTCTACTTTCACCTTTTCCATCAATAGTTGCCTTAGTCATAAGCATAAGATTTTCAGCTGCATCTTTAGAAAATCCTGATTCTAACAATGTTTTTTCCCATTCACTTGGCACTATTAGCTGTAAATCAACTTTTTTATTTAAGGTTTCTTCAAATATTTCTGCTATTTCTGATGGACTATAATCTTTTGGTCCTACAATCTCATATATTCTTTCTTGATGCCCCTGATTAATAATTACATTTGCTAAAAATTTAGAGACATCTATTGGGGAAATCATTGGTAATCTCATATTAATAGGAAAGAATGTTGGAAGAATTCCATATTCTTTGATTAAGTCCATATATCCAATCCAATTACTAAAATAATATGTTGGTCTTACAAAAACCTGTTTAATATCTAAATCTAAAAATGCATTTTCTAACATATATGAAGCCATAAGATTACCGGTTTTTTCTTTATTATGAGCTCCCATAGAAGATAATCCAACAATTTTAGTAATATCTGATGATAAAATTGCTTCTCTATAATTATCTATAATAATTTTTGTTTCTTTCAAAAAATTATTACTTTGTGGATTTTCAGGCGTTAATAAAAAAACTGTTTTACCCCCACTAAAAGCTTTTTTTAATTCATCTAAATTAAAATAATCTGCAATAGCAATTTCAGCACCTATTTTTTTCAACTTTTCGGCTTTAGCTTCATCTCTAATAACAGCTCTTACCTTTTCACCTTGCTTTAATAAGTTTTCAACAAGCATATAACCTATTTGTCCTGTTGCTCCTAATACTATATTCATAATCTACCTCCAATTATATAAATAATCTATTATTAGAAGTCAATAATGAACTTCTATATAATTGACTATAGTTATATTATATAGATATTAATATGACACCATTATGTCATATTAATATCTATTTAGAGAATTTATTAACTTACTTTTTATTTCCTCTCTTATATGCAAAGGTTCAAGGATCTCTATATTCTCCCCAAAAGACATTAGGTATCCAAACATCCAATCGCCTACTGGAAAATCTAAATTAACTATATAATCTCCATTATCATCTAGAGAGTAATTTTGAAACTCATCAAATACCCTAAATGCTAGTTTCTTATTTATTCTTACTTTTACATGTACTAATTCTTTAGAATATCCTATATCCTTTTCTGTAAATATTTTATTAGGAACAACTCTAGCAAACCTTTCTGAAATTACATTTACACTCTTCATTCTTGTAAGTTTAAAAAATCTATTATCCTCTTTTTTTCTACAATAAGCATATAAATACCACCCCTGCCCCTTAAAAACTAATTTTAATGGTTCAACAATACGCTCTAGTAACTCTCCATTTGCATTAAAATACTCAAAAGATATTAAATTCTTATTTATTATGGAGTTCTTTATAACTGTAAATTTTTCTCCTAAATCATTATTTTTATCCCAATTTGAAAAATCAACTTCAATCCAATTCTCGTTATTTCCTCCTAAAAATGAATTTAATTTAGACAAAGCTCCATTAAACTCATCTTTATTAACAGCATTTAACCCTTGCATAGCTGCTAATATTTCTTTCCTTTCTTCTTGTGTTAAAATTGCTTTATTTAATATAAAATCTGCTAAAAGACTTATTCCTCCGCCTTTTCCCTTAGTCATATAAATGGGAACTCCTGCCTCTGACAAATTTTCTATATCCCTATAAATAGTTCTTTGAGAAACTTCAAAATGGTCAGCTAATTCCTTTGCTGTAATATTCTTTTTATCTAATAAAATATATATTATTTCAAATAGTCTATTTCCCTTCATTTTTACCACCTAAACTTACCTTATAATAATTACTTAATAATATCTTTATATAATAAAAAAAGACTACATTCTATAATTTCTTACTAGTAATGTAGCCCAAAGTTCAACTTGTTCTTCTTATATAAATTTATAAATTACTTTTGATTTTACTACCGATATCCCAATTTCACTTTTAGAAAGGAATATCTATACACAATAAATTCTATATGATTTTCATAAATTAAATAATTTATTTTGGTGCAGATGGCGGGACTTGAACCCGCACGAGGATTCCTCGTCACCCCCTCAAGATGATGCGTCTGCCATTCCGCCACATCTGCATAATATATTCATATACTATATTCTAATTTATATAAAATAGTTTTTCAATATATATATTAAATTATATATTAGTATAATCATATATAACTTTAAAAACCATGTATATAAAGAATTAAATTCTTTCTATACATGGTTTTTACTTATAAAACATTATAAGTATTTTTTATAATATTTTATTTACTCAAAGAAATTACCATACATCCATAAGGTGATAAAAATATCTTATTTTCATCGATTTTATTTTCATCTGAATTAGTTAAAATCATTTTAGTTTTTACATTGTCTAACTCACTTAAAGATGCCATAATTTTTTCTCCATAAAAATTACATACTACTAATATTTTTTGACCTTTATGTTCCCTAATATAAGCTAATATCCTTGGGTGATCTTTTAAAATTGGTATAAAACTGCCCTCGCATATTACTTCATTATTCTTTCTTAAATTTATTAAGTCTTTATAGTAATTTAATATAGAATTAGAATTTTTCTTTTCAGAATATACATTTATATTTTTATAGTTCTTTGAAACGCCTATCCACGGTGTTCCCTTTGTAAACCCAGAATTTTCTTCACTATTCCATTGCATTGGTGTTCTTGAATTATCTCTTGATCTATTTTTTAATATATTTATAACTTCATTTTCATTTATGCCCTTATTCAAGAGAATATTATAAGCATTTAGTGACTCTACATCTCTGTACTCATTAATATTATCAAAATTAGGATTTGTCATTCCAATTTCTTCACCTTGATATATATATGGTGTTCCTCTCATTAAATGTATAGCTGTAGCCAACATTTTTGAAGACTCGTCTCTATAAACTGTATCATTTCCAAATCTAGATACTATTCTAGGTTGATCATGATTACACCAAAATAAAGCATTCCATCCATTTCCTTCTTCCATTTCTACTTGCCAACTAAACAATATATCCTTTAGCTTTTCAAAGTCAAATGGCGCTAACTTCCACTTTTCGCCTTCAGGATAATCTACCTTTAAATGATGAAAATTAAAAGTCATATTTAACTCTTCATTATTTGGATTAGTATATTTTATACAATTCTCTATTGTTGTAGAAGACATTTCACCAGCAGTCATAATTCCATCATATTTTGAAAAAACTTCATTATTGATTAATTTTAAATACTCATGTATCTTAGGTCCATCAGTATAAAATCTTCTACCATCTCTAGTAGGGGATTTAAAATCATCATCTAAATATTCTTCATCCTTAGATAAAAGATTAATAACATCTAATCTAAATCCATCAACTCCCATATCTAGCCAATATCTCATCATTTTAAATATTTCTTCTCTAAGTTTTGGATTTTCCCAATTTAAATCTGCCTGTGTCTTATCAAATAGGTGAAGATAATATTCATTTAAGCTTTCTACATATTGCCATGCAGATCCACCAAACTTAGATCTCCAATTATTAGGCAATTCTCTCCATATGTAAAAATCATGATAAGGATTATCTTTACCTTTAAGCGCTTCTTTAAACCAAATATGCTCTGTAGATGTATGATTCACTACCATATCCAGTATTAACTTCATTCCTCTTTTATGAGTTTCCTTAAGTAATTGTTTAAAATCTTCTAAAGTTCCAAACATTTTATCTATATTATAATAATCCGCTATATCATAACCATTATCATTTTGAGGTGATACATATATAGGTGTAAGCCAAAGTACCTTCACCCCTAAATTCTTTAAGTAATCTAATTCTTCTATTATTCCAACTATATCTCCAATTCCGTCTCCATTGCTATCCTTAAAACTTTTAGGATAAATTTGATATACTACTGATGATTTCCACCAATTCTGTTCTTTCATTTACTCCACCTCTTAATAGATATGGGCTGTCACAAAGATGTGACAGCTCAATTTTTTTATTATTCTAAGTTTTCTATATCTGATCCAAACTTTTTATTAAATATGAAGGTTAAAACTATTGGAACTACTACTGCTACTACCATTGCGATTATAAAAGGAACCCAATATTGAGGTTGAATTGCTAAAAATCCAGGTAATCCTCCTATTCCAATAGAATTAGCTAATACTCCAGAAAGTATTGAAATTACTGCTGCACAGCCTGATCCTATTAATGCTGCAATAAATGGGAATTTATATTTTAAATTAATACCAAACATAGCTGGTTCAGTAACCCCTAACCATGCAGATATACCTGCTGATGCTGCTATTGATTTTATTTTTGCATTCTTCTTGTATATTATTAACATAGCTACTGCTGAAGCTCCTTGAGCAATATTACTCAATGCTATAAGTGGCCATATCATAGTACCCCCATTTGCAATTAATTGTAAATCTACTGCAATAAAAGTATGATGTAATCCTGTAATAACTAATGGCGCATAAGCTACTCCAAAAATTATTGCTCCAAGTATTTTAAATGGTCCTGTTAATAAATAATTGAAAATAATTGCAACGTAATTGCCAAGTTCTCTTGAAATTGGTCCAATTATTATATAAGATAATAAAACTGTTACTAAAAGAGTTGTAAATGGGATAACTATTAATTTCAATACATCAGGTATATATTTTTTAAGTGTAAGTTCAATTTTAGTTAATACGATACCAGATAACATAGCTGGAATTACTTGTGCTTGATATCCAACCTTGTCTATTGTAAACCAACCAAAATTCCAGAATGGAACACTTCCATTTTGCACTGCTTCTGCATATCCATAAGCATTTAATAACTGTGGTGATACTAATGTAATACCAAGTACTATACCAAGAATTTCTGAGCCACCAAATTTTTTAACTGTTGACCAAGTTACCGCCACAGGTAAGAAGTGGAATATTGCTTCTCCCAAAATCCATAAAAAACTATGAATTTCTGCTAAAATTGGATGTAAACTAGTAAGTGTTTGTGTACCATCTCCAAATACAGCTAAATCACCTATTATATTTCTAAATCCTAATATTAACCCCCCAGTAATAATTGCTGGTAAAATGGGAATAAATATTTCAGCAAGTCCAGCTATAACTCTTTGTACTATTGACATATTCTTTTGAGCAGCCTTTTTAACTTCTTCCTTAGACTCTGCTTTCAATCCTGATACTTGAATTAATTCATCATAAAAAGCTTGTACACTATTTCCTATAATGACTTGGAATTGACCTGCATTTACAAATGTACCTTTAACTGATGGTAGTTTTTCAATATCCTTCGCTCTCTCTTTAGCAATCTTTTCATCTTTTAAGACAAATCTTAATCTAGTTACACAATGACTTGCACTGGCAATGTTGTCTTTCCCCCCAACAAGTTCTAACAAGTCTAATGCCTCTTGTCTAAACTTTCCCATAGCGTTCTCTCCTTTTAAACATTTTATTTTTGATTACGATTACATTATATCTTGTTTAAACAAGTATGTCAACACTTGTTTAAACAAGATTGTTTTTCTTTTTTTATTTTATTTTTACCTCTTAGTGCTATAATATACTATATAGTAAGCCCTAAAGGAGATTTTAATTAATATGAAACAAGTGAAATACACGGAAATATATGAATACTTAAAAAATAAAATATTAAATGATGAATTTAAATCTGGCGAAAAACTTCCTTCTGAAAATGAATTAACATCATTATTTGAAGTAAGTAGAAATACTGTTAGACGAGCAATAAATCAGCTATCCTTTGAAGGTCTTGTTGCAAGTGTTCATGGAAAAGGAGTTTTTATTTTAGAAAAACAACAACTTAAATTTTTAGTTGGTGGATTACAAAGCTTTAAAGAAGCTTCAGTAACTAACAATGTAAATTATTTAACTCATGTACATAGATTCGAAGAATTAACAGTTGATGAAAAGCTCTCAAAAAAAACTGGTTTTTCATTAGGATCAAAAGTTATTTATATAATAAGATCTAGAAATATAGATGGAGAAGAAAGTATATTAGATATAAATTTCTTCTTAAAAGACATAATTAAAGACTTGGATAAAAATATTGCAAGTAAGTCAATTTATGAACACATAGAAAATAATCTTTCTTTAAAAATTGCTGGTGCTCAAAAAATAGTTTCGGTAGAGCCAGTCTCTAAACTCGACATGAAGTTTATAGATTTAAAAAATTACAATTTAGTTGCCATAATAAAAAATTATGTCTATTTAGAAGATGGAACTTTATTTGAATATACTGAATCACGTCATAGACCAGACAAATTTACCTTTTCTACATATGCTAAGAGATTATAACTTCATATATAATAAAAATGAATCAAGAAATATTACTTCTTGATTCATTTTTATTTTCTTACTTATTAAATTTTCTTCTTAGTGCTAGTAATGCATTTAAATTGTCGTAGGAATATACTTCTTCAGTTTTTTCATTTCCAAATGCTCCGTATATATTGCTGTTTATATTTATTACCTGGAAAACTTTCATTTTATTTATTGCCATTTTGTAAAGTTCTTCATCATTTATTACCTTTGCTAATTGTGCAATATTAGCATAAATAGATGTAGATTCTATTTTACTTTCATCCTTCATATTTATATTATATGAAGTTGATATATATCCAAAATTTTTTAATCTATCCTTAATCCAATTTATACTTTCGCTTATATCTTCATTCACTTCTGCTTTATTTAAAATAACTAATATAGACAATAAAGTATCTATATTTTCTTCCTTATCATATTCATTTGTACTACCATCATAATACTTTCTATATAGTGGTAAATCCTTACTTATGTAACCTTGCTCTATAATTTCACTTGATTTATTATAAACTTCATTCCATTTGTCATCAAATAAAGATAAAAGTTTTATTGCATATAAATCTAAGTAACATAAGGTAGTTATATTACTTTTTCCATATCCATCATGAAAATCTATTAATCTATTGTCTGTAATTAAATTTTTATATATTCCATTTGAAACCTTTATTCCATAGTATCTATATCTTAAATTATGAAATTCTTCTGAAGCAATTACTAGAGATCTTACTATTCTTAAATCATCTATTGTCGCTGATACCTCTGAAGGCTTATTATTTTCTATTCTCCAACTAACTAATTTATTTTTTAAAATCATATTTTCTTTTAAATACTGAAAGGATTTTTTATAATTTGCTTGATCATTTTTATATAAATAATAATTTAAAATCATTCCTTGAGATTCTGATAAGATATCATGCCCCTTAGTTAAATCCCCTTCTGTTTTGATATTATTATAATTAGTATATATTCCTCCAAACTCATTAATTAATTTACTGTCTATAAAATTAATTAATATTTCTTCTTCCTTAGTTATTTCCTCATTTGAAATAACTGAATTTATTTCTATTTTTTTTATATATTTATATAAATATATATATCCTAAATAAGAAGATAAAATTAATATTATCAATATCATAATTATAGTTCTATATACTTTTTTCATATGTGTACCTCTTCCTTTATTACTTTTCCTTATTATTTGATTTTAAGGTTTTTAAAGTCTTATATATATTATCTAATTCTGAATCTGATAATGAATCAAGATTATCTATTTTATATTTAATAAAATCTATAGTTTCGTCCTTAAAATCTCTTTTTCTTTTCTTTCTCCCATCATTATTTATTATATAAGCCGCTATCGTACTTGTAGTTACTCCTATAAATCCAATTCCAAAAATCATTAATAAAATAGCCACTATTCTTCCACTATTAGTTGTGAGAAGGACATCTCCATACCCAACGGTAGTGAAAGTTACAAAGCTCCACCATATAGCATCTCCAAAACTCATATTTTCTAATAAAGCTATAATTACTGCTGCTAATACAATTATAATAGTAGTTAAAACTAACATATAGTTAAATTTATTAATTTTTACAGATTCTCTTATTTTATTCTTAAATTTGATCACAAAAATTATAAGTATAACTACTTTTGTTATTTTTATTAATAACTTTAAGTCTATAACCATTCCTATATTCAAAGTATAAATCATTTTGCTTATTCCAAAAACAGGTATTATAGAAATTAAATCTACAAGATTATTAATTATAAAATTCATTTTGTTTTTTGATAAACCTAATCTTATTATATAGTCCATAAAAAATATATAGCAAATTATTAAATTTATATAATAAAAAGTTTCTACTACACTAATGGGCAGTTTATACATAAGTTCTAATATCATCATTATTGCACCCATCAACGATAATAAACCAATAAAGATATCATAAACTAATCTCTTTTGCATACAAATACCTCTCCTATAGTTATCTACTTATATTTTATATAGTAACTTTAGAAAAAATGATATATACGATGTAATAAATATCACACACCTAGCTTAATTCTATTTTAATTTGAGATTATTCAATTGATATCAGTGTTTTATCAACTTATATAAGTAAAAAGGCAATACTTGAATTAGTACTGCCTAATAATTTATATAATTGAAAACTTATATATTGTTTCTTTATTATACTCTTCACCTTTTCTTAAAATTGAATACTTAGCAAATATATTATTCTCTCCTATAGGAGGACTTTGAGTTTCTATTGCCAAGGCCTCTCTTCTCTTAGCACTTCTATTTGCATAAGATATTTTTTCATCATCTGGGAAATTTAACGAATATAAAACTACGCTATTTTGATTTGTGTAAACATCCATTTGCCTTCCTGAAGCTTTATGGTATAATCTAATTTTTATATCATTACCGCCATTTAGAATCCAAGTATGATCATATCCTTGTCCAATTTCCAGTTGATAATCTTCTTCCTCTATATCTCTTCCTATTGTTTTAGGACTTGTAAAATCAAATGGAGTTCCATCTACGCTTATTATCTTTCCAGTTGGAACTTGATTTTTATTTATTTCAGTTATAAAATCACTATCTATATATAAATGATGATTTAAAATGTTCTCTTTATAATTGCCACTTAAATTAAAATAACTATGATTAGTTAGATTAACTAATGTATCTTCATCACTTATTGCTTTATATGATATTTTCAATTCATTTTCTTCTGTTATAGTATATCTTAAATTAATTTTTAAATTACCAGGATATCCTTCCTCCCCTGATGGACTTAAATAAGAAAATTCTATATATCCTTCGTTTTCGTTAATATTTGTTTTTACATCTAAAAACCTTTTGTCAAAGCCATTTATTCCTCCATGACCTTGATTAGACCCATAATTTTTATCAAAACTTAAAACGTTGCCATTTAATTCGACTTTACCTTTTGCAATTCTACCAGCTGTTCTTCCTATCAATGCTCCTAAATATGATGGATTTTTTTCATATGAGTTTATATCTTCATATTTAAGAACTACATTTTCAATTATTCCATTTCTATCTGGTACTAATATATCAGTTATTATAGCACCATAATTTAATGCATTTATCCCAAAACCATTAGAGTTTCTTAAGTTATAGCTTTCCACCTTTTTGTTATTAAACTTCCCAATTAACACCTTTAAAATTTCCATAGTTTCACTCCTAAAACTTATACTTTTTTAATATATATGTTTCAATTAATAATCTACCTCATTACAGTCTTATAAAATTAAAAGTTAATAGGTTTATTTAAGTTAAATGTAGAATATTTATTGCAACTTATATACTAATAAATTATATTTTACTAATATTTTTATGTGCTTTAAAATAGCTAATAATCCAAATACCTAGCTATATTCATAATATACCGATAAAATATAACAGTCAATTATAAAAAACCTTTTTAGTAAATTTTTACTAAATTTAAATGTTTTTTATAATCTTCAAATGATTATTTATATAATTCTAATATATTTGTAACTTTGCTAATCTTTGCTATATTTAATAATCTATAAGCTTTGGTAGAAAATGTTTAATTGTAAAAATTTATTCTTATTGTTTATTTTATACTATTCAATTATAATAGAATTATATTTTTTATACTGGGGGAGTTAAAATGGGATCTTGGTCTGATAAATTTTCTGTTAACATAGACATTATAGATAAGCAGCATAAAGAATTATTTGATATACTTGATAAATGCTATGAACTATTACTAAAAGATAAGGAAAATGATAAGTATGATAAAATTATCACTATACTTGAGGAATTAAAAGAATATACAATTTATCATTTCCAAACCGAAGAAGATTTTATGCGTAAAAATGGCTATTCAAAATTTTTAACACATAAATTTGCTCATGATGCTTTTATTGAAGAAATTAATAAGTTTGATATATATTCTATAGATATAGATCAAAAAAAATCTATAAATGACATACTAGATGTGGTTTCTAATTGGATAAAGGTACATATAATGGAAACAGATAAAAACATCCCTAAATACTTAAAAATGTAATAGAACCATGTATAGTATCTAATTCTACTTAGTACTATGCATGGTTCTATCTTCATTATATATATAAACTATTATTATACTAATTGAATATTATCTCTAAATTCTTATACTAATTCTTTAATTAATATTTAAATAATTCAAATCTATATTTTTGAAGTACTTCTGGATATTTATCATTATCCACTTCACTTAAAAACATTTCTATAGGTCTGGCGTATATTCCTTTATCATCATAAAGTGCTTTATATAAAACTAAAGTTAAATCTTTATCATTTGAATGAAAATACTCATCATCTTTTATGTATATTTCTATCAATGAATTTAACTCTGTATGAAATGCCTTTAATACTTTAAGATCTTTGCTATTATCTTTATTTTCTATATATTTACAAATCCCCATAACAGCATAGTATTTATTTTTAAAATGCTTATAAATTGCTGGATACTTTAAATCTCTCATTTACTCTCCCTATTTATTTAAAATATTTCTTGGAAATCCTAATTCATATTGTCTAGGTAAATCAACCTTTTTATTTAATTTAATAGCTGCTTCTAATGGCCAATATGGATTTCTAAACATTGCTCTTCCAACTGCTACAAGATCTGCTTCTTCATTTCCTATTACTGCATTAGCAAGTTCAGGCTCATCTAGCCTTCCAACAGCAATAACATCTGTGTTTAAAGCTTCTTTAATAGCTTTTGCATAAGGTACTTGATATGCTGCATGTGTTCCTGGTTTACCGGCTGCTGCTATTTTGCCTTCTCCCCCTGCACTAATATGAAATATATCTGCTCCTGCTTCTTTATATGCTTTGGAAAGCTTAATACCTGTTTCTATTCCATATCCATTTTCTACATATTCTACTGCTGATATGCGCATTATTAGAGGCATATCTTTTGGCATTTCACTTTTAGCTGCTTTAATTATATCTACTCCAAATTTAGTTAAATCCTTTCCATACTCATCACTTCTTTTATTAGTTAATGGTGAATGAAATTGATGTATTAAATATCCATGAGCTCCATGAATTTCTATAGCATCAAATCCTGATTTAATGGCACGCTTAACTGATAATCTAAATTTATCCACAATTTCTTTTACTTCTTCTGTAGATAATTCCTTTGGAGTTTTACTTTTTTCATCAAATTGAATAGGCGATGGTGCAACTGGTATTTCTGCATCTTCAGCCTTTCTTCCTGCATGTGCAATTTGAATTGCCACTTTAGCACCATATTTATGGCACTCATCTACTATTTTCTTTAAAGGCTCTATCTGTTCATCACACCATAATCCTAAATCATAATCACTTATTCTTCCATCTGGTTCTACATCTGTCATTTCTATAATTATTAAGCCTACACCACCAATTGCTCTACTTACATAATGCATATAGTGCCATTCATTAGCTATTCCATCTTTTTTCTCTACTGAATATTGACACATCGGAGGTAGTACAATTCTATTTTTTAACTCAAGCCCTTTCATTTTATAGGGTGTAAATAAATCCTTCATTCAAAAATCACCTTCCTTAATTTATTAACTTACATTTAGTATAAAAAATATATTTTTCTAAATCAAGTGCTGAATTTTTATCTATTGAATATAAAATAAGAATTCTCTTATTTGAGAACTCTTATTTTTAAATTTAATTTAGTATATAACTTTATAATTACATAACTCTTGATGGGAAAATAGCATCTAATATCCCTATAACTAATGCTGCTATTAAGGCTCCTATAATTGATACTCTCATATTAGGCACAAAAAACTGTGCTACATATATTATTACTGCTGAAATAACAAACCCCTTTAACCCTTTTCCAAATGGAGAAGCATCTACTCCCATAAAGGATTCTACTATATAATCTAATATAGTAATTACTACTGCTGCTATTAAATAAGACCATAATCCATTGATACTAAATCCAGGAGTAAAAAAAGATGTTATTCCTAAAATTATAGCCACCATTACTAATCTTCCTATCCATCCTACTATACTAGTTTTATTTTCCCTTGTATTATTACTTTGAGACATATTAATTCCTCCTTTGTAAAATTTATATTGTCTATATATAGTATTAACTAAATAAAAAAAATTATTTCTTATGCTTTAGTTTTAAAATTGCATATTGCTGGAAATAATTAAACTGAGGTGATTTATATGGTAATTATGTCAAATATACTTTTTTATTTGATTATTCTAATTTCTACGTTTTTGTTTATTTATATTATTAATAGTGTCTTGGACGCTTTTAATTCCTTAGATGATCTAAACTCTTATAATAAAATATTACATAATGATTTATTATAATAAAAAAACAATCCTTGATTATTAATGCAAGGATTGTTTTAACTTTTCTGAATGTTATTTTTGAAATTTTTTTCTATTCACTAATTTTTATATTTCCAACTCTAACTAATAAATCATGTATAAAGTTCGATCCTCTACTTATTAATATCCCAGTTAATATAACACCTAAATAGGGAATAAAAGTTTTTACCCCTAGTAGTGATAGTATATCTAAATTAGTTCCTATAGCTATTAGTACGGAGACCACTAATGCTCCTACTCTATCTATAACTAACTTTCCATTTTGCCATATCATCTTTAAAGTTTCCCATACACTTTCAGCTAGTAAGGAAATTAAAATTAAGATAATAAAATTCTCCATTTAAATCTCTCCAATTTATTTATTATATTATCTAATATTATAAATTTAATTTTTTTATGACTTTTACCTATGAAAAATTTTTATTTATAACTTTCTGATTGACAAAAAACTTGTCTTTAATTTATTATCTATACAAGTAGTTAACTATTTGCCAGGTAGAATTTTATACATACTGCTTTCTACCTGGTATTAATTTTATATGCTTTTATAAAATTATTTTTGATTAAAACCATTTCTTCTTTATATAAAATAAAAGCACCTAGATTTCTAAGTACTTTTATCATTATGGCAAGTAGCTTTTTTAAAGGGTACTACTAAGAACCTTCTCTTTATTGATTTTAGATATATCATAAAGATATTTATAAATTCACTTTATTTTCCTCTTTCTATAGTAAATATATTTTTTATTTTTAAAATAAAAAAGAGTTTTAAGATATACTTAAAACCCTTGATTCAAACAAAAATTATCTTCTATTTTGCTCTTTTTTAGCTCTTCTACAAGATACACATCTTGTTGGCTCATTATCGAATCCTTTTTCTTTGTAGAATTCTTGTTCTCCTACTGAAAATATGAATTCGCTTCCGCAATCTCTACAAGTTATTGTTTTATCTGTCATAAATATTCCTCCTAAATTTAAAGATTCCAAATGGATAATAATCTCCAATTTACGAGAAATTATTTATCTAAATCAAACCTAATTAATTAGCTCTTCGCTATTTATTTATAATATCATATTATAATAGTTTTAGCAATAGTTTTTTATAAAAATCTTTTCAAATAAAATTTAAATCTATTAATTAAAATTTCTTCTAGCCAATTATAAGTAAATATATTTGTATTTTTAAGTTATAAGTAAATATAGTATAATTAAGGAAGTAATTTGTGATTGGAGTAGTTTCATGAAATATATTAAAGTATTTTTTATTTTTATCTTATCCTGTACATTTTTTGTATTCTTCAGTTTTTATGTTTTACCAATGATATTATTTCTCTTAATGTCTAAAGTGACAGTTGCACAATCATATCGTTTTATCTATTATATTGGAATGACTGTTATTTTTGCAACTATAGTTACATGCACTTATTTAATAATAAGTAAGATTAAATCTATAGAATAAGAAACCCCTCTAGAAAACTCTCTATTGATAAATATTTAACAATTATTAAAAATAAAATAACAAGAGAATATTAAGGTAAGATTTTAATCTCTACACCCATAAACCCTTGCTATTACTTATGCGAGACAAGCCGTAAGCGGAGTTCTGTATTACGGTAAGCTTGTACCCAAGTGTATTTAATTATCTTTGAATTTAGTGAAATGCCCATTCCTAAATATCTAATCTTGATATCCCTTATACACTCAACATTCCAGGCTTGGGCAAATACTTGGGCAACTATAATTTTTATGTTTAAATATAATCATCTACCTGCCTTAATAAAATTATCAATTTCTTTCATTGCAACTTTTCTAAAAAATTCAGATGCAGAAATACGTTGTAGATCACAATATTTCTTTATAAGTATTTTTTCATTTTTATTTAATCTAAATTCAAACCTATCATCTAGTAATATTTCTTCCTCTTTAGTCTTAAATATACTATTTATCAACTCTATTATCTTACTCAATACTACTCTCCCCCACTTCTTTTCTCACTATTTTTGCTTGATTTAAAAGGCTTGTCCGTACGTGTACAGATAGTACGGACATACTCCACTACTCTTTACTGGTGTCATTTGTCATATTAGGTAACGGACTTAACCCTTTTAATACATCTTTAATATGTGCTCCTGGACTGGAGTATTTTAATAATGTTTCATAGAGTTTTAAATCATCTTCTCTATTCTTATTAAAGTCTATAGTTATTCTTAACCTTTGCATCTTCTCACCACCTTCCATATGTTATATATGTATTAATATGGTGGCTAAGATATTCGTAATTTTTATTATATATCTTGTTTAAAATTTTTATATCTGGATATAAATTATATTAGGCGGTATGTAACTAAAATGTTCTAGAAAATCACCAATATATCTAGTATTAAATCATATCGCCTTATATAAAGTTTTATAAATATAAAAAGCACCTAGATTATTCTAAGTGCTTTTTTGCTTAATTATTACTATATTCAAATTTTAATTGTTTCAATTCATCTGTATTGCTAATCTTAATAACTTCATTAATATAATGAACTGTTTTCGTTTGCTCACCTATTTCATTCAAATATGTTTCTGTTAATAATTCGATTTCCATATTTGTTTTAGCTGTTATTGATACATTCCCATTGTGAAGATTTTCTATAAATCTTTCATCTTTTATCGCTGCTTTTATACACTTAGTTTTGTACATTAATTCCCATTTGGATTCACCTATAAAATCGGCTTTTTTTACTGATACTATTATTTTCGAGTTACTTTTAATAACTTTTTCATCAACTACACTTTCTATATCTTTAGTCATATTTGAAAACTCATTTTTATCTATTTCAAATATCTTCTTATTTTGATTTTCAATATAAAATCCTTCTCTACCACAATTAGAAAATATTCTTTTCATAGCTTGATTGCTTTCTACTCCATATATATTGTATATTTGAGTGTTGATTGTCAATTTTTTTGTATCCTTATTCTCGATAACTACATTACCATTATTATCCGGAAAAACTGATTTTGCCTTTTCACCTTTTAAATGTTTTTTCAAAGTGAATAAACCACATACAGTATCAATACAGAGTTTAGCATATGTTATATTAGGAACATTAATTAAATTTAATCCTTCCTTAGCAAGAACACATAAATCAATAATAAAACTTCCTTTTCTGGATCCTTGAACATTTACTTTTATAAAAGAATTTTTATCTAATGAATTCGATACAAAATCAATTAACTCAATAGTTCCATCTAATGTAGATATAAGTTCTTTTAAATCAATATCATTTTTACCTTTAAATCCAATACTAAAACTTTCTTTACTTTTATCCATAACTTCTATCATAAACTCACTCCAAAAAATACTGTTCTAGTTACTTTCTTTTATTTTACACACTTTTGGTAAACTTGTCCATATTATAAAAAAAGTAGCACTTAGAATATTAATCCTAAGTGCTACTTTTCATCCTTCTAACTTTTTCTTTCTGGCATTAATATGTATTAGCATAATTAAAATAATGTACATTGTTTTAATTTGCCAGTATGAAGATATTAACTGAACAATCATTCCAATTGTTATCTCCATAAGTATTTCATTTCTTATTTTTACAAGCATATAAGTAACCTCCTTTCAAAAATGTGGTCCCACCCCCCATTTTTTAAGGATTTATGTCTTATATATAATATTAAGTTTTTTATAGATTTATGATAAATTATAATAAAAAAATAAAGGCTAGTAAGTAAGATTTTTCTCCTACCTACTAGCCTTAAAAAATTAATAGATTATACTTAAAGTTATGCTGCTATCATTATCTCTTGGAGCATATATTGCGACTCTACCAAAGTCTCTTGTTTGAATAATATAAACATCAGTGGCAGGGTTACCCAGTATCTCATAACTTAATCCAGAAAATTGGGCAGGTTTAACATCACCAATCTTATAAGGTGTTGTATATGGTCCATTTTCTTTATATATTGCCCATTTTTGCATATGTGGTTTTAAATTTAAATACTTCTTATTACTTACTTGTGGAATAACTGAATTTACATTATTGTTTACTTCTTGTACATCACTAGCATATACCCAACTCATAATACCACCTAGCAATACCTTATTGTTACTAACTTGAATAACTTCATAAGTATTTTCTTTAACCCAACCTGGTATCATTTCACCAGTGGCATAATTATTTCCAACAATTTTAACTTTATCACCTATATTGTAATTAACTTCTACATTTGAATTTCCTGTTTGATTAGATCCACTTAATTCTAATTGGACCATATTTAAAAATCTTTGCCATCCCATATCTAAAGTTCTATGAGGGCAATATTTATTGCTAAAATCTTGATGTTTCTTAACTTTATCTATTCCCCATCCATATTGTTTTAAAAGTGCTGCCACTTCTTTAGCTGCCATCTTTTCAGCATTAATAAACTTATCTCCACCTGATTTAGAGTAACATATTTCTATTGCTATATAATTTCTATTTCCATTACCATTTCCTCCATCTCCTGCATGCCATGCATTACGATTTAATGGTAATCCTTGAATTGATTCTACATCATCTATTGCTATATGAAATGATACCTCTAAATTATTATTTTGCATATAAGCTATTTCATTAGATGCAGGTGCATCATTTGCAGTATTATGAATACATATTCCTTTTGGTGTCATTGTGTATGGACACTTTACCCCATATTTGCTTTCTGATATTAATTGTTGCTTTAACATATTTATTCCTCCTTAAATAAAAAGAACAAGATTTACTCCTGCTCCTTAGTTTCTTTTATAGCTTGTCTAGTTGAACTTTGTCCAAAATAAAAAGCTATAACCATACTAAATATGGTTAAAAATTCAGTAGATCCTATTAATCCTTTTAAAGCTAATATTGAAAATACTATTGTTAATATCAAAGCTATTATCTTTTTAATTTGCAATAATTTCTTTAATGTTTCCATCTTTATCACTTCCTTTCTTCAACTTTAATTTTTATTTCTTTAACATCTTCTTGAATGTTTTCAACAACACTAAACTTATTTGCCATTGCATCTAATAGATCCTGGTATCTCTTTTCTCTCTCCCCTGTTGTTTTTAGAACATAGATTAATAGAAATACAAATAATGCATATCCTAATCCTTGCCCTATTGCTGCTTGCATTAATTCATCCATATTTCACCTTCCTTTTTTACAAAATAAAAAGAGCTTACTTTTGTAAACTCCTATTTTCTTAATTTTATAAGATATTTTTAAAACAAAAAGAGCCTACTTATATGTAAGCTCTTATATTTATTCTCCATTGCTCGCTGGTTTTATATCTGGTATTTCTATTGGATTTTTCTTCATTTCTTCTTGTCTTCTTCTCTCTATTTCTTCCGGAGAAGTAGCTTGATTTATTGCTTCTTGTGCATTAGCATTTGCTTGTTGAATAGCCGCTTGAAGATTATTTGCCTGCTCTAGCTTAGCGTCTGCCATAGCTTTATCATACTCAACTTTTAATTTCTCTATCTGAGCGTCAGTGTCTTTCCTAACTTCTTCAAGTTGTTTGTCAAACTCTGCCTGTACTTCTGCTTTAGCCTGTTCCTTCATTTGTAGGTATAGTTCTGTATTATTTTTCTCTGTTGCCACTGTTCCCATAGGTTTAAAGATAAATGCACTTATACCAATGCTAAGCACTAGAGTAACTATAATACTAATAATCACATTCTTATTAACCTTCATATTTACCCCCTTAATAAAATATGTATATATTTATTATACTATCCAATTGTAGGAAAAGTAAATATATTGTAATTAACTTGTTTTATTTTCTCTATTTGATAAAAATTCATTGATTTTTTCTATATATCCTATTACATCATTATCTAATACTATACAGCTAATTCTATCATTATTTACTACTATGTTTCCACTTTCGTCAATCTCAGAACAAGTATATGAGAGCCTTTGCCCCTCTGCCGTAGTATGTGCAGTAAAACTTGTTATTTTTTTTATATTAGCCAACATTAATCAACTCCATTTCATATTTTTTTAAATACTCATTTGCCAAATCATCATATTTAACTTCCTTAAAATCATCTATATTACTGAAAAACTCTTCTTGAATAATTATTTTTTCTTGTTCTAACCTTTCTAATTCATATCCTTTTTGCTTTGCTACAAATCTCCAACCAAATTTTATATTAGGAGTTCCTTTTACTATAAAATAATATTCATTTCTTTCTAATATAAATAGTTCTCCTTCTCCATATTTCTGCAAAAAAACTTGATAGTTACATTTTGTATTTATAGTTTCTAACATAACAGAATCTATATAAATGTAGCATAATCCTGTGCCATCTAATTCACCTTCTCCTATATCCTCAAAAACCGGAGATGCACTTTCTACAGCATTTAATCTAACCCCACTAAAATTATTTGTATTTACCAATCTTGCCTTACTTCCCGTAATGTCTAAATTTCCATTTATTTGAGTGTTATTATTTAATACTATTGGATAGCTATACCCTGCTAGTATTCTAGCCAATACACCACCAGTATTACTTTGTATCATAAATCCATCATCTTTATTTGTTACAGATACTTGTATTGCTAATATATTTCTTGAGTCGCCCTTGCCTTTAAATATTTGAGGGGTTGTTGAGTTATACGCTGCTTCAAAACATATTTTATCCGGTACATAAACTCTATCTTGTAAATTTACAGCTGAATTAAATACTGCACTTTCAAGTACTCTTATAGGAGCTGGATAAGTAGGATTTTTAGCATACTTATCAAATACAATATACGAACTATAGCCAGTACTAGTTTTATAACCTAAAGTCATATATCCTTCATTGTGATGTGCTAGAGAAAGTCCTCTTACATTTGGATAGTCTGTTAAATAAGAACTATATATTATTCCAAGTTCCCTTCCGTTACGTTCCCAATCATAAAAATATATGCTTGTATCTTGTATTTTTATTGCATCAACACCATTCCAATTCTTATTTATAAATGTTCCTGCTATAGTTAAATTACCATTTGTATCAGATGTTAATACATTAGTTCCTGCTTTATTTTGTATCTTTATAGCTCCATTTTTTACTGTAAGTCCTGCTGTGTCCATTACAAATTGTGTGGTTGTTATAGCTGCAGTACCTGAATTTATTGCATTGCTTACTGATGCTGTTATTGCACTATCAGTTATTTTTAATTCTGCACTATTCATTCTTGTAAGAATATCCATTGAGCCTACTGTTAAGGCTTTTAAGGATTGCGGAGTTTCAAATAAATAAGCATAGTTGAAACTTTCAGCATCCTTCATATTAATTATTCCAATAGCAACATGTTCACTAGTTGGATTTAATATTCCAGTAGAAGTTCCTCCTATAAGCATTTTGTATTTCCAAGATTTAATCGTGCTATCATACCAAGCTCCCATAACTACAGATTGATTAGTAACATTCATAAATAAGTATATATCTCCACCAATTCCATAATCACTATTAGGATCTATCATTCCCTTAGGAACTGTAATATTTTTTCCATTCCAGTATATTGTCCCATTTACATCACTCGGATTATTATTAAAATCAAATCCATGTAGGTATATTTCACCTTGGTTAAGAGTTGTAAATGTAGAATAATTTATTTTAGCTCCTAAATCATTACATCTAATATTTTGCTTGTTTTGATTTACTAAGTTATTAATAGTTGTAGTTTGAGTGTCAATATCTTCTGGAGCATTTGTCCATCCTGTAGTCCTTAATCCCTTTTCTACTTTTATATTATCAAATAGTGCTTCTGCACCTTGTACGAGTAAAACTACTTGTAAAGTAACAACATCACTAGGTATGGTTACTAGATATTCAATCTTTTTATAATCTCCAGTTACATTTAAGGTTATGGGAGTAGGACCCCCTGCAATAGATCCATCAGCTCTATAATAATTACATGCTAATTTTACTGATGAACTAGTATTTACAACTTGCAAAACTTTAACAAATCCACTAATAGCAATTTTACTATTTGGATTAACACTTATGTTTTGTCTTAGTGTTTGATACTTACTACCTGTTGTTTCTTTTATTCTAAAAGCTTTAGCTCCATAATAAACATCTATTTCAGATATTAATACTTCTCCATTGCTTTCTGGTTTATTCCAGTACTTTAAATCTAATTCAGCTCCACTATTTAGAAGTAGATTCCTTCCTTGTACTTCTATAGTTTCTAAACCTTCTACCTTAAAGCTTATATCTTTAGATGTTTGTTTAAAAATAGAATAAAAGTCTTGTAACTTAACTACAGTTCCGTTGTCCTCTATTTTTGTATCTTTTACTAATGTGTCTATACTTCCTTGTATTGCTGTAATAGATGTTGTATTTGCCTGTATTTTGCTATCTATATCCTCTGGTGCAACTGTCCACACTGGGTTAGTATTTTCTCCAAGTTCTACCTTTAAATTTGAAATAGTAAACGTTCCTATTGCATTATCCAATCTATACTCAATTCTTGAAAATGTTTTATCCCCATTCACAGGAACAATAACTGTTTTGATTATCCTATTCGGCATTGAAGCTATATTTTGTGAAGGTATAATAAAACT
>NZ_BAAACH010000039.1:0-159566 GCF_039521405.1 Clostridium sartagoforme | reverse complement strand
AGCTTTAATTAAGCTTGTATTAGTATCTTTATTTAATCCAGTAATAAGAGAACTATAATTTATTTGCTTTTCACCTATTGCATCTGCTGCAACCATATTTGATTTTATTAAATCATCAGCAATAGCTTCTTCTTTAATTCCATATCCATCTATTAAAGTAGTAGTTCCATCTGCTGCTCTTAGTATAAAATTAAAATCTCCTGCAGTATCCTGTCCTAACTGTAACCTTATTCTATTAGTTTTATCTTTGAATTGCATTGTTGGTCCTACAATAGAAAGTCCGCCATCTGCCGAAGCTAAATTAATAGTATTAGTGTTAATTGTTCCTGCCTTAAGTTTATTTAAGCTAACATTCTCTATCATTGCATCTTTAATAACTGCATTGTCTATTACTACATTACTAGATGTAAGATTTAAATATTGTCCATTCTCGCCGCTAACAAATTTTACTAATAAAGATTGTAAATCTAATGTTCCTCCACTTGCAGTATCAAATTTAATATTATTAGCCGTTAAATCTCCTATATAAGCTACATCTATTAAGGCTTTGTTTATTAAAGCAAGTTCCATTACAACTCTTTCTACTTTCTTTGCTGTACTTCCAGAACTAGAGAACTCATTTTTGTTTTTATTTTCTCCTTTAGCAGATATTTCAGAAGTTAGTCCACCTGTATAAGTGAACTTTTGAGATAATATAGGATGTTTTCTTACTACTCCTTTTTTATCTGTTATAGTAACTATATCACCTACATCTAAAGATAAATCACCTTGCCATTTCATGCTATAGCCTAAGTATTCAAAGCCATTTAACTTATTATAAATATCAGTAAGAATAGTAGCATTAATCCAAGGATTTTCAAATTGAAGTTCCATAGAATCAGTTCCTAAACTCCCTTTACTTAAAACTTCTTCTCCAGCTTGACAAGATACTTTACCTATTTTATATTTAGTTTCTTCTCTCTTGTAATCAATATAATTAGCTGTTCCTATGCTGTAGGAATTATCTTTAGGAGTTACTATAGTAAATTTGCCATCACGAGTTATAACTGCATTTCCACCACATAAACTTGCTACATATCCTAAAATTTCTCTACAAGTAAAACCCTCCAACTTTTTAACATTATAAGCTGGAAGGCTTCCTACAAATTGTACTCCTGTTTTACTTGATAATTCATTAACTACTTGCTGTAATGTAGGTGTATCTCCTAAAGTACTAAAATAAGGAGTTTCAAATTTTATCATGTTGTCAAAGGCTGTTATTTTGATTGTATAGTCAGTTTTTTCTATATCATCTATATTGTATATACCAATAGGAATATATTCTATTATAGAACCTATTTTTAACCCTATTTCTACTTTTATAGTGCTAGTACCATAAACCATATCACCTTTATTTATCAAGGTTAAATCAAGTGATTGGCTAGTTGTAGCACCTATCATAAATCCATCGGAAGGTTGGATGTTCCCATCTATAATAATATCTACAATATCCTCATTTTTATAGACTTTATCTAATATTGTAACCTTACACTCAAATGCCCTTGAAGCTTCTTTTATTGCTGTTTTATATGCTGTACTTGTTGTATAAATTTTATATCCCTCCTTTCTTATATTTTAGAAGGATCTACTTGAACATATAATCAATAACTATTAACTCACCTGGAGTAATCTTTATATCTTCATTTACAGAATCTAAATCAATAACATGAATATCTATATCTGTTTCTATTTCTAATATTTCTTTTATATCTTTATTAAAGTTATCAACATCTAATATATTTATATTTCCATCCTCTTTTACTTTTAACTTTCCTTCTTCATCTTTTTCTCCATACTTTTCTATTAGTCTTTGTCTTTCTTTATTGTAAACCTCTAATTCTCTATCTATTTTAGTTATATTCTTAGAAAAAGCATAACTAAGCTTAATTGGCAACTCCATATTAATTAACTTACTTAATACATTAATACTATTTGCTAATTTCTCATTACTTAATTTCATTAATTAATCGCTCCTTACTTTTCTATAAAATTCATTTTAAGGCCTTGCCATTTTACTTGCCCATCTTTATATTGATATGCCGGGGAGATTCTGTCCCCTACATACATTGTTTTAGTTATCATTCCTGATTGAGGATCTGGAAAAGTAACTGTAAAAAAAACTCCTGATACTGCATTTAGTATCGGAGCTATCTCTGCTTGGGTTAATGGTCCCCATTCTAGATTTAATTTTCTTTTTACTGCTATTCTATCTCTTATAAGTTCACCAGCTGCATTACGATTAGTTTCTCCATCTAAATCAGTTACTGTTGCTTCATAAGACTTAGGAGTAGCAATATCTACTCCATTAATCTTTATCAATATTACCACTCCTTTACATTGGAAATAATGTTATATTTCCTTGTCTTTGCATTTTTCTAAGTTGCTTTAATGCTACTTTTCCTATTACGCTTCCATCTATTTGTACGATTAAATCTCCGCTAATATTATCCCCACTACCTTGTGGCATTCTAGTTACTACTTTTTCTGCTAAATCTGTTATCCATCCAGTATTATTTTCCAATGGCATAACAGCTTCTTTTCCAGCTTCACCAACCATTGCAATAGTTGGACTCTCTATAATCCCTCCTTTTGCTAACTTTGGTATTTGAGGAACTGTAGATATATTAACTCCAGGTACTTTATTTATAGTTCTTATCATAGAATTGATACCGGATATAGCACTATTTATCATATCTATTATTACGTTTAATGGCCATCTAATAATTCCTATCAAGCCATCAAATATTCCTCCAAATATATTAACTACTCCTTGCCATGCTCTAGACCAATTTCCTGAAAATACTCCAGATATAAAATCTATTAATCCGCTAAATGTTCTTAATAAAGCTTTTATAATATCTGATATTACAGATATTGCGGTTCCTAATGAATTTACAATTAAATTGAATGTGCTTATAAAAATAGGTGATAATATATCAACCAAAAATCTTACTATTGGACTTATGAATTTATTCCATAACTCAAGTGCAAAATTAATAGCTTTCATTACAAACTCCCCCAATTCTTCAACTAATCCTTTTAGATGTTTCTCCCATAACCATGTAAGCATTTCTAAAGCATTAGTTATAATTGGTTTTATTACACCTTCCCAAACATTAATTATTATCTTTTGTATGCTTAACATAAAACCTTTTAGATTATCTATTAATGTTTGTCCATATTGTTGCCATAGGCTAGTTAATATAGTTCCTATATCCGTTATAACTGTATTAATAAATTCCTTCAAGCCATTCCATACCTCTATAACCGAATCTCTGAAACTTTCGTTAGTTTGCCATAAATATACTATGTTACCTACTAAAAGTCCTATTAATGCCGAAATGGCTACTATAGGCAAGCTTATTCCACCTATTGCATATCCCAAAGCATAAAATGCAAGCTGTATTCCTTCTATAATTTTGCTCCAATTAGATATTAATAAAAAGCTTCCAAATGCTGATGCAATTCCTGCAATTGAAGATATTATTATTTCTTTATTGCCTACTATAAAATCTTTCATACTTTTAAATGTAGATTTTATTTTATCTGCTAATTTTTGAATCTTCTCACTAACCTCTATAACGCTAGAAAGGAACCCTTCATTTCCCATATCTAACCCATTTAAAGAATTATCTATGCCCCCAGTACCTCCACCAGAGCCGCCACTTGTATCAGTTCCTTGATTTAATGCATTTATTTCATCAATTCCAGCTAACGATTTAAGAGCTTTTTTAGCCTTATCTGCACTTCCTGTTGTATCATCTAAACTATCTCCTAATCCGCCAACTGCAGAAGCTTGATTATTTATAGATTGTGTTTGTTGTGATACTGCCTTTGGTTTTCCAAATAATGCTGTTGTGAATTGTGCTATTACAGATATAGCTTTACTTAATGCATTAATAAAGATTGTTAGTGGTGGTAGTATAGCATTGTATATTGGTAAAAATGCTTGCCCTAACGTAAGCTGGACATTCTTTAAACTTGCTATAAATTGATTATGCCTAGTTTGAGTTGTATCTGCTAATGTAGTTCCATACCTCGCATAAGTTTGCTCTAATATAGCTGCCAATCTTATTTGCTGTTGAGTTTGAAAATTTAATTGTTGCCAAGTCTTTCCGTCTGCTAGCTTTTTAAAGGCTTCTGTACTTTCCAACATAGAAACTTGAGTATAAACCCCTAAATCTTCAATAGCTTCTGTAGAACCAAGCATACCTGATCTAATTCTTTCTGCTGTATCTTCAAACGTTCTTCCTGTTTTACTGGCTATAATGCCTGTAACTTTCATTAATTCTTGTGTTTCATCTGCTAGATTTTTAGTATTTGTTTCAAAACTAGATATAAGATTACTATAAGTAGAACCATATTTGTATGCTTCTTGAATACTTATACCATAGCCTTGTGATTGCGTTTTTACCCAATCTCCAAATGTCTTAGCATAATTCTGCATAGTTCTATTAATATTATCTATAGAACTTTCTACGCTCATAGCAGATTGTGTACTTTCTTTTATCAAAGCTCCTATACCGATAGCCCCTAGAGTAAATTTTATTTTGCTCATTATCCCATTTACATTTTTTTGAAAGTTACTAATGTCTTTTTGAGTTTTATTTAGTGCATTTTTTACCCCGCTAAAATTTGCTCCACCTCTAATTAAGAGATTTTTAACTGCCAACTACCTCACCTCCCATCAAATTATTTAATAATTTAACTTGATTCAACATTTCTTTATCTGCCATTTCCTTTTTCTTTTTGTTTAATACCTTATCTAATTTAGGTTTATTCTTTCCTAAGAATTGAACCGTCCATGCTGCATTAATATAAGCTAGGGTAATTTTTTCTTTTGCTTCTTCTTCTCTTTTTTGCGAATAGCTATTTATCATTAAAGAAAATTCAAAAGGTGTTAATTCCCAAAAATCCAACGGAGATATACCACAAAGGGTAGCAAGTTTTAAACTTTCTATTATAGAAAATTCTCCCTCACTACCCTCTAATTGTTTTTTGCTTCTCCACCACTAAAAGATTCTCCAAAAGCCTTAGCCATTGCTTCTAAAACTTCTTGTAAATTTCCCTTCTCATCTATTAAATCCATAACTCTTGATGGTGTTAAATTAGAATCTTCATGAACTAACCCGCCACAAACAATAGTTGCTGTTTGCTCCATAGTTAATTCCTCTAAATTTATTTTTCCTATTGGTTTTTTTAATTTCTTTTCAATATAATCTATAGCTTTCATTCCATATCTAAAATTTCTTGTTTTATCTAATTCTATTGGTGTATACATATAAATCCTCCTATTGTCCTGTTATTAATGTTAATTTTGGTTTTCCTGATACCTTTATAGTAGCTTCAAAACTAATTAAGTCCTCTAAACTTGCACTAGTAGAAAAGCCTGTTACTACTCCTTTAAATTCCCATTTTGCTTTTGCTGATTCAGGGAATTCTATCGCAAATTCTTCTACTTCTCCGGACTCAAAGGCATCATACATTTTCTTTTGCCCATTAGCTTCTTCTATATCTAAATAACCACTTAAACTCACCTCTCCTGCATCCTTAAATCCACCAACAAACTCTCTATATCCGCCATCACTATCTAAAGTAGTGGTATCTAACGTATCAGCACTTAGTTCTATTCCTCCTATTTCTGTTAATCCTCCTACTGATACAGCAGAAGCAGTTTCACCAATTTTTAATACTGTTCCTAATGCTCTATTTGCCATTTGCTATTCCTCCTTAAAATAAATTGTTACAGGGATTATTCCTCTATAAACATTTAATTGATTTTCATATATTATATCTGTTTCTTCTAAAGAAATTTCTTGTATTAAAAAAGCACCTAACTTCACATATATTAAGCACTTTAGCATTTGTGTTAATGTTTCTTTTTTACTGTTCGCTTCACTAAATGTTTTTGTAAATACATTTAAGACTATATTAGCTGTATATAATCCATCATATCCATCTAATGTTTTATTTTCTATTTCTCTATAGAAATAGACTAGATAAGGAGTTTGTTCTCCTTCCGGAGCATTTGTAGGATATACCTTATTATTAAAAATTTTATCTAACTCTTTTATTAATTCAGCTATCACCGTCCCAGCTCCTTATCTATTTTTCTTTGCATTTCTTCTATAATTGTTTTTTCTATCTTTTTAGATTTCTTTTCTAAAGCCTTCTTTAAAAAATGATATCCTGGTATATATCTACCATTTTTAGCAAAGAATCCATACTCCATACTTGCTGGATAATATCCTGTTACTTTCCCTTCCTTATTTTTCTTTTGAAACACATCATTTTTAGCTCTATCGAAAACTATTTGATATACTTTTTTCCCTTTAATCCTAGACTTTTCACCAACCATTTTTATACCACTTTTAAGTTCTCCTGTTTCTATTGGTGAATTACTTTTAGCATCTTTAAAAGCAATATTCATTCCTTTTTTAACCGAAGATGTTACGTGTTTTTGTGGTACTTCTCCAAGTTTTTTAAGTGATCTATTTAATTCTTTCATTCCTTCAATTTTAACTTTCATAGTATCTCTCCTTACACATTATTTGTAATAAGATATTTCTTTCCTGAAAGTTTATTGGCGGTGCTGTTATTTCGAAAAATCTATTTCCAAACTTTATTCTCATCGCTGATGTTATACCTTCAATATATCTAATATTAATTTTATGAGTTACCTCGCTATTAACAGTTTCGGCTGCAAAAAAATCTTTACCACTTAAAGGATATATAGCTGCTCTTATCCCTAAGAAATCTACCCAGGTATCTATTAATTCTCCGTATTCATTTCTAACTTTATCTAGTTGTTGAATTATTATATGGTGCTTAAATTCTCCAGAATTAATTCTATATCTACTCATAAAATCACCTACAATAAATTAATACAATGCATGTCTAAAATAGAATTAACAACTTTATTAGCTTTATCATTATCTACTGTATAAACTCTATTGTCATACATTTCATTACAAAGGATCATTAAAGCTATAGTTAAATCTTCTTTATCATCAAGTTGTTCTAAAGTTAATCCAGTATAACTTTTAATATATGATTTACAGGCAGCTAAAATATTACTAAAAAGTTTATCATCTAAATTATGACTAACTACTGCATACTCTTTTAAATCTCCAATAGTAACTTCACTAATCTTCATTAGCTACACCCTCTTTTTTCTTGTCAATTGTAACTTTTTCTATATAACCAGCTTTAAGAAGGTCTTGGAGTATAGCTTTATCGCCACACTCCTTAATTTCACCAGATATCATAGAGAAAGTTCCCGCAAAACTCACTTTCGCTTTTACTTTCATATCTATCCTCCTAAGCTGATTTTTGAACTAATGCTGCTATTTTCTTTTTATCAGTTATTTTCCCATCATATTCACCATAACCAACAACTCCAATCATATACTTAGTAGCATACTTTTCAATTAATACTTGTACTTCTACTGACTTAGTTGCCTTAATTGTATATCCTGATAAATCCGCAAATACAATAGATTTGTTACCTGCCGCTATTTCAGGCATTGAATCAGATTCTATAACCTTATTACCTAGAATCATATATTCATCTTCTTTAAAATATGGTTGTCCATTTCCATCTTTTAATTTACAAATGGCTGTATATGTTGTAGGATTCATTATCCATACTCCTTTAGATCTGAACCTTTGCTTTAGTGAGTGCTTTAAGCTTACAAGTTCATCATAAGTTATCGCTGTAGCAGCTGCAGTTTCTACTGTTTTTGTAGTAGATGTTATCCCGGTAATCTTGCTGGAAGTACCTATAACAAATTCTTTTTCTAATTTTTCCGCTAAAGCTTCTGCTATTTTCCTAACAACAAAAGATACTATATCAAAATCTGTATTTGTAATAAGTTTCTTTGACACTAAAGATAATGCACCTATAACATATCCTGATAAGTCAACTGATGTAAATTTGCCTATATTATCTGTTAGATCTTCCCCTTCATCCACATAATCAGCGTTAATATAGTTAGTTGCATCTTCTCCATAAACAGGAACGCTTACTTTACCATTTGTAGTTATAACATCTGATAATTGCAAGAAAGGAACCATGTCTCTTACTTCTTCAATGATTCTTTTTGCTATAGAAGTAGGTATAATTACACCATTATTCCCTTGGGTTAATTGTATTTCTCCTGCTCTTAATTCTTCTTGCTTATCTCTTAAGAAATTTTCAAATGTTCTTTCTTCTAATTCTTCTTGAGATGCTTCCTCTTCCTTATTTTTATTTATTTTTTTAGGCTGCATCCTTTGTTCTTCTTCTATAGCTGCTAAAGTTGTATCTATTTTCTTAATTTCCTTTTTTATTTCCTCAAACCTTGTTTCTTCTTGATCTGTTAATGTTCTTGTTTCAGTCTTAGCTCCTTGAATAATTTGATTCATTTCAAGAATTAAATCTGTTCTTTTTTCCTCTAATCCCTTCTCATTAGTAGGTAATGTTCTATATTCTGCAATTCTCTTTTTTATCATAATTTTTATTCCTCCTTAAATTTAAATAAAATAAAAAAGCCCTATATCTAAGACTTTTTAAGATTTTCTATTTCATTTTCATATTTACTATAATCAATATCTGTTCTTTCCTCTTTTTCCTTAGATTCATCTACTGTTATAGCTTTAAATTCAGTTAATCTATTTTCATTTAAGATTTCTTTATCATCTCTCATTTCAATAGATGTTGCTATATAAGCTGGTGCTCTAGTATTATCTACTATAGTAACTTCAAATAAATCTAGTTGCTCTACAACTCTTTTTTCATATCCATTTTCTTGTTGTTCCCAATGGTCTTTTTCAGCATAAAATCCAAAACTCCAACCTCTAAGTTCTTTGTTTTTAGCCTTTTCTATAACTTCCGGATCTGTTACAGTACATATTGCTCTTAGCCCTATATTATCTTCAAATAACTCAAGGTTTCCCTCAGAAGTTGAACCTAACTTTCTGTTTTTATTATGATTTAATAATAAATCTACATTATCTCTTCTTTCTAAACTTCTTTGAAATGCTCCTGGTTGTATTTTTTCTACGAACTTTCCTCTTACGGAAGGAATCGGCTTACTTTCTCTATCTACTGCATTTACATAACCATCTAAAAGTACACTATCATTCCTTATTTCTATTCTCATCTATCTCACCTCCCTTCATATCTGATGTTTTATTAGTATTTGGTGTATAAACTGTTCCTTTTTTAACATTATAAAGCACATCATTTAATCCTAATAATATGGTGTCTACAAATAATGGGTTTGGTTCTAAATCTTCTTTGTATCTAACTTCATTAACTCCCATTATTTTATTTTTTATTGCTATTTCATATGCTTTAAATCTTTTTTCAATATCTCCTTTTAGTAACTCATTAGTATCTACTCCAAAATAAAAAGACTCCTTCTCTTTTTCTAGAAGTAAGTCTCTATTTATACTTGCTATTAAATCATTTAGTATCGGCAATATAGCCATTTTAAACATTTTATCGAAATCACCTTCATTAGCCTTACCATCACCACTTATAATACTAGGAGGTATATTTAATATTTTGCATATTTCATCACCATTAGTAACTTTATTTTGATTCATTTGCATCTCCATAGGAGTTGCTTGTGCATCCTTAAAAGTTAAACCTTTATTTAAAACTACACAGTTTTCAGAATTACCGGAATACATATTTTTCCATTGTTCTTTTAATACACCTATAGCTTCTTTGTCTAACTTTCCCTCTGATTCAATAAACCCCTTTTTATTACCTCCAGTTTTACTTAATATATTTTCATATTTAAGGGAGTTATAAGCAACACTTAACAATATTGGATTTTCTTCTATAATTCCATAACCATCTGAACCATTATCAGTATGCCTTAATAACTTTATAAAATTATATGGCTTATAAAAATTACCCTGTACTATAACATCATAATTTTTAAAGATAGGATCTATCGAAGCATTAATAAATACCTCATCTTCTTTTACATAATGTAAACTTAGAATTTTCCCTCTATCTTTGTTAATATAGATATACCCATTACCCATTAGTAAGTAATCAATAATCAAAGCTTTTTTCATTTGATATGCCGTTAACATATCTCCTGTTTCTTCATTTAATAATTTTAATCTACCATCTACTTTTACTTCTTCTACCTTACCATTTTCCTCTTTATATAACTTTATAGGAATACTGGCAACTAAAGATGATATTAATTCTACACATCCAGCTAAAGTTGGTATATTCAAAGCTTGTACCCTTGTTATGTTATCAGTTATTAATCCTGCTGCTAAAAGTAAATCTCTCAATCCAATATCATCTGATTCTGAACTTACTCTTTCTTCCTTTTTTCTTTTCCAAAACCTTAAATCCATCTATTCACCTCCTCTCAAAGAATTTATTTATACACTCCGCTATATAACTTGGATAGTACAATCTACTGTATTTAATTGCTCTTGTTGTAACAAGTAAATAGCATTTATTAAAGCTACTACCATATCAACTTTACCTTCTGACTTCTTTTTATTTACATACTTATTTTTGTTAGTATCTTCTGTAACTCTAGCATTTTGAAAGTTTATTTCTAAAAGTCTGTTTTCTTCATACTTAAACTTTTTACTTAAAATAGTTTCTTTTAATAATTTTGTTGGAGGGTGTAATACACTACTATGTTGTTTTATTTCAACCATTTCATACCCTGCAGCTTCTAATTTTTGAGCTGAACTTAAAGCATTCCACCTATCATATCCTATTTGTAAAATCTCCACTCCATAATTTTCTTCTATATCAAGTATAAATTTTTCTACAAATCCATAGTCTATAACTTCATCACCACAAGCAAAACAAACTTTATCTCTTATTAATTGCCTATAGTTTACATTCTCCTTTTTACTCTTAAGTTCCACTTTATCAGCAGGAATAAATCCCCAAACCATAGCATATAAAACTCCTTTATATTCAGTTATCATGGCAACTGCAGTATTATCTCCACTTTGTGATAAGTCAAAGGCTAAATATACTTTTTTACCCTTCCAAAATTCTAAATTATTCTCTATCTTACATTCTCTAACCTTAGTTATATCTACAAATCCTTCTACTCCTAAGCCTTTATATTTAATATTATTATGCTTACATAAATAGTTTTCTCTTTTATTTTCATAAAGAATAGCCATTGTCCTCATGTCTTTAATAGCTTCAAATACATAATCGTTACTTACTGCTACTGGATTACTTTGATATATAACTAAATCTTCTGTTTGCCATTTATCTTCTGTTAAAAATTCATCATTAGGCTCATATAGTAAAGAAAATCTTCTTTTATTATCCATAAGGCCATCTAATACTTTCTTAGATATATCAATTTCATCTATCATAGCATTATTATCATTAGGATATTGAGTGCTTATTATAATCCCTAACTTGTTAAATAAAGTTATTTGTGAAGATCTCATAGCTTCAATAGGATAGCTATCCATAGCTCCAGCTTCATCAGCTAGAAAAGCATTTGCTAACTTACCATCCATTTTATCTTCACTATAAGCTAGTGGAATATATTCACTATCAGTAAGCAAACATCTTATTTCACTTCTTAAAACTTTAAAAACATCATCTTCAGCTAACAATGGACTAACTTTTATTATTTTTCTTATTGCTATTTTCAACTCACTAGACAATTTCAAATCTGGCGCAACTGAAAAAAACCTTGAAAAAGGTTTATCAGTTAGCAATAAAAGTATAAAAATAACTGCACTATTGAAAGTCTTAAAGTTCTTACGACTTATCTCCAATAATGCAGTTATATAATATCTTATGTCTTTATCATCATTATTTTTTAACTTAGTGCATAGAGTTGCTACTATTAATAACCAGGCATAGTCCTCTAACCCTTCATCCATAGGACACATTAAATCGGGATGGACCATTAATTTTAATATCTTAACTATCTTATTTAATTCTTTTTCATCTACATATGCTTCTTCATCTAATCCATCTGCTTTATTTAACCAATCCTTAGCCTGTAATTTAACATACCTTGGTACTTTTTTATTAGGCTCTATTACACACCATTGAGCGTATTTATAGGCTTTAGATTCTTTAATCTCCATTTCCACTCAACACCTTTAATATAGTTTCCTTAGCACTATCATTTTCAGGCTTTTTAGGAATAACTCTAAGAGCAGAAGCAATAGTCATTATATTTTCTTTTTCTATATCCAAAAGCATTTTTCTTTTTTGTTGAACTTGTCTATCTATTTCTATCATGGACTTAGTTAAATCTGAAATAGAACTAGCAAACTTTCTTGTTTCTTTTGCAAGTTCTTCATCTTCTAAATATTCTTTAGAATTTTCAAACTGTTCTTTTAGATCCTCTATAAGATCATACATACTTTCCCTTTTATCTTCTAAATCAATGCATTCAGCATATAAGATGCAGTACCTATTTATAACAGCTTCATATATTGCATCGTTCTTTTCTATTGAAGAAAGAAGCTCATTAATACGCTTAAACTCTTTATGTGCTACTTTATTTTTCTTAACTTCTCTTCTTTCTCTTAAAACTGTCCCTGTAGAAAGGGCCTTTTCTCCTTGCTCTCTCATTTTTAATTCTTTTTTAGTCCTATGTGATTTCCCTTCACTTTTTAAAACTGAAAATGGTTTTGTTGGTGTAGGCATACTATCAACTCCTTTCTATTTTAATTTTGAAAAGCTGATGTGGGAATAAATTACTTACAGATATGGACACGTGGTGTCACTAAACACCTCTCTGAAAGTCATACCCCTAGGGGGGATATATATTTTATTCTTTTATTATGCTTTTTAATAGCTCCCTAGGTATTTCTCCTCTCTCTGCTAGCTCATGATGATACTTACATAAGCATATCAAATTATCCTCTTCTAGTCTTAACTCATAAGCTTCTCTTAGTGATGTAATATGATGTACTTCTATATCTGTATAGTTATATTGCTTTATAGTATTATATAACTTCCTCATACATATCTGGCACAATCCTTTATCTCTATCCTTTATATGATCTCTTTTCCTTTGCCACGCCTTAGTATTCCTAAACTTATCTTCTTCTGTTTTCTTATAACTCTTTCGTATAGGCTTATTAGGACATATGTATTTACTATCATGTATTCTTCCACAATACTTACAACTCTTTAACATGCTTCCTTTACAACCTTATATATAATCACACATAGTATTACTACTATTCCTAACCCTATGTTAATCCATATAGGTGATAATACCCATATCCAACTCCAAGTTATAATTCCTAATAGTTTCAATGTTATAAATACTATAGTTAGTAAACCGATAAATCCTATTCCTCCACCGCTCTTTTCCTTTGACATATTATACCTCCTAATTTTAAACATAATAAAAGCACCTACATTCGTAAGTGCTATCTTCCTGGTTTAAATTGCTTTCCACATTTCAAGCATGTAACTATTATTTTGTTTTTACCTATCATCCCTGTAGCTACTCCACCTATCGGATTTATAAGTGCTGCTCCTACAAGTCCTTTGCCTAAGCTCCAACCTTTCTTATTAGCTGTTAGGCTTGTGCTTCCACATCTAGGACAACATGCTTCTTTACTGTTTTTTCTTTCCTCTCTAGCTTGTACGTATTCATTATAAGTTATTTTTCTTTCTTTTTGTTTTATTAGTTGTTTCTCTTGATTTATTATTTCCTTCTCTTTTATAGCTTCTTCTCTTTCTTTTAAACTTGCTTCATTTGTTAAAAAAGCTAATCCAAATAAAACTATACAATCATATATCCACCCAAAACAAAAAAGTCCAGCAGTAAAAAAATACAATATTCCTTTTCCTATTTTCTTTTCATAAAATTTATGAGCTCCAAAAAAACCAATAAATAAACAAAGAAAGAACTCTACTTTATAATTATTTTTCATTTCATACCTCCATATTTTGTTATTAATATAATTATATAACAAAATATTTATTAGGAGAAGTTTTATTATATGTTAAAAAGAGCCCTATTTCTAAGGCTCTTTAATTTTATAAGTGTGCAATTTGTTTAGCTAACACCTCTGCATTTAATGATAATATGTTTCCACACTCTAAACATGTAAATTCTAATGAAGGACATATAGTTCCTTCACATTGATTATTCCTTCTATCAATAGGAACCTTTATTGTTATATTATGATTTGCTACAAATCGACTAGATTGACATACTGGACACTTTAATGTTTTAAGTGCTTTATTTATAATTTTCTTTAATCCTACTGGATCACTTAACATAATCTCCCACCCCCACTTCCAATTTTATACTTATTTACAAAATATGTAAAGCACTTAACCATTTTAGTTAAGTGCTTTACTATAAAAGGGTATTGAGAATTTATAAATAAAAAAGAACCCTATTTCTAGAGTTCTAACTTTTATTATTTAATAGATTTTATAATTTTATCTTTTATTGTTATTTCCCCCTCTTCTTCTAGTGTTTTTAAGTCACTATCAAAGCAGGCGTTACTTGCTGAAATTATGCCTGGTGGATCTGGTGTTATATAGATCCTTTTTAACTCATTATAACTTATTGTTTTATGCTCCTTTATAATCCTAAGTAAGCTACAATTCATAGCTTTTGTTACTCTAAACATAATTCTCACCCCCTTTAATTTACAATTCTACATATAATTATAAATCCCTTCAAAAAGGCACCTAGCTAGTATTTATTTTGCTAAGTGCCATAATTATAGGAGGTCATCCACAATGAAAAATCCTGTCGATATTTTCCATAATACTATTATATATCTTTTAAAGTGCTAATGGGTGCTAGACTTTTTACAAAGTTATCATGTTTCATTCTTATTGTGCTTGTAGCAAAATTCATCTTATCACCTATCTCTTTCCAGGTTAGTCCATCCATATATCTATATATAAATATTTGCCTTATTTCAGAATCTTCTATGTTATAAATAAATTCTATTAAACTATCCTTTTCTTCCACTAATTCATTCATCTTACTTACTATTCTTTTATTAAGTCTTGCTACTTTCTTTCTATATGATTCTAAATCATAACCCTCAATATGCATCTTATGCTGTGTGTATGGAAATTCAGTATCTGATCCATTTACTGAATCCATAACAAACTCTGGTTCTATCTTTTCTAATTGTCTTTTTAATAGTTCTAATTCTGATAATAATCTTCTATATCTCTTTAGTTTCTCCTTATCCATACTACCACTCCTATTCTTTTATATCTATCTCAATTCCAGTTTCAATAATCCATTGTCTTTCTGATAATTTATTTTTATGTTCTATATTTATATCTTTTAATAGATTGGATTCATCAAAATCTAAGGCTTGTCTGTGACATCTCCATAGAATTAAGATACACATCTGCACTAAATCAAATGTTTCTCTCATTATCTCTTTTAAGTTGCTTAATGTTTTATCCTTATTGTAGTTTAATAAAGCTGTCACAACTTCTCTAAATTCTTCTTCAAGTTTTATCAGAATAGCTGCAGTCCCTATAGTTCTATTATCTATATTTAATTTTTTATTTTCTTTTAACACATGCATTAATAATTTCAATCCATATCAGCTCCTTTAAAAAATAATAATATTAAAGCTATAGCTACGAAGTAAATTATGATATATTTCATACTTCCTCCAATCTTGCTTTTACTGCTTCTAAAAGCATATCTTGATTTATTTCCTTATTGGCCAATGCATTCATAACATCTTCATCAACTGTTCCTTTAGCTACTAGATGATGTATTACTACAGTTTCAGTTTGTCCTTGTCTATGAAGCCTTGCATTAGCTTGTTGATATAATTCTAAACTCCAAGTAAGTCCAAACCATACAATAATATTTCCTCCATACTGAAGGTTTAATCCATGTCCTGCACTTGCCGGATGTAATAAAGCTACCTGTATTTTTCCATCATTCCAATTCTTAATATCTTCTGAAGTATTTAAAGTTTGATAAGTTGTTTTTTTCTTAGTTAACATTTCTGATATTCTGTTATAGTCATGTTTGAAATTATAAAAAACTAATACTGATTTTCCATTTGATGTATCAATAATTTCTTCAAGCTTTTCTATCTTTTCATCATGGATCTTAACAACTTCTTTTGTCTCACTATATATTGCACCATTGGCCATTTGTAATAATTTATTTGTTAGTACTGCTGCATTAGCTGCTGTTATATCTTCTTCTCCTAATTCAATGACTAAATCTTTTTCTAACTTCTTATAAATTTCCATAGATTTTTTAGATAGATTTATTTCAACTTTATTATCTATCCTTTCAGGAAGATCTAAATAATCATCTGCCTTCATGGAAATACAAATATCAGATATTTTATTTTGAATAGCTGCTTCTGATCCTTCTTTAAGCTCCCAGTTATAAACTACATAACCATTTCTTCTTCCTGGGTTGAAATATCTATCTTTGAATCCTGTTATAGTTTTCCCTAATCTTAATCCCCCATCTAATAAATAAACTTGTGGCCAAAGATCTATTAAACTATTTGGTGCTGGTGTTCCTGTAAGTCCTACTATTCTTTTAAAATATGGCCTTACTTTCTTTAATGCTCTAAATCTTTTTGCCTTACTTGACTTAAAAGAACTAAGTTCATCTATAATAACCATATCCCATATCCAACTATCAAAACATTCAGTAACTAACCAATCTACATTCTCCCTATTGGTTACATAAATATCTGCATCTTTATTTAAAGCTTCTTCTCTTTGTTTCTTAGTCCCTAGAATTTTAGATATTCTTAAATGTTTTAGATGGTCCCATTTATCAACTTCTGTACTCCATGTATCTTCTGCTACTCTAAGTGGTGCTATAACTAAAACTTTATTTACTTCACCTAGGAATATTAAATTATCTATTGCTGTTAATGTACTAACTGTTTTACCCATCCCCATATCAAGGAATAGACCTGAAGCCTTATGATCTATAATGTGATTTATAGAATATTGTTGATAATTCCAAGGTTTGAACTGCATTACACCACCCCCTTAATAATCCATATCTTCTATATAATAAATTAAATCTTTTATATCCTTATAACTATCTATTTTCCAGATTTTAAATCCTAACATATCGAATTCTTTTTTTCTAAATAACTGTATTGGGCTTAAATTTTTACCTGGTGCTTTAAGTTCTACAAAAATAATCTTACCTCCTGGTAATAAAACAATCCTATCAGGCACTCCCGACATTCCAGGACTTACAAACTTTAAAGCTTTACCGCCTATCAACTCAATTTCTTTTTTAAGTCGTCTTTCAATTTTTTGTTCTTCCAATTTATCACCTTCTTTTAGGTGTTACCGTGTTACCAAAATTTCTATATATATATAAATGTGTATATTAGGCGTATATGTATATATACGTATATGCCTAATTATATAAATAATACTTATAAATAATATTTTGGTAACATTGGTAACATTAATTCTATATAGATTGATTTATAAGGCTTTAGGGTGTTACCATATGGCGTTACCAATATTAAGTTTATGGTAACATTGGTAACATTGATAAATTTCATTAATATTTATTTTGGTAACACTAGTTTTTTCTAATATACGCCCTTTGTACCCCATAAACTTTTCCGAATCTTAATTTACTATTGTATTTTGACCATCCTTTAATTCCTGTTAAAATATCATTTATTTCTCTTGATTGCATAGGTGTTAATTGCTTAGGATCCCCATTAAATAATTCAACCCATATCTCCATAACGCAAGTTTTATCTCTTCTCAAAGTTCCTTCTTTTGATTCTCCAAATTCAGTTCCTTGTATGAAATTCCTTTTTTCAGGAATACTTAGTTCATACCAATCTTCAGGTAATAATCTATTTAAATATTCTTCTATAAGTCCAGCTTTAGCACTTTCCTCACTATGTTCTTCTTGTTGTTTTTTAGCTTCTTTTTCTTCTTCTCCAGTTAGATATAACTTTTCTCCTGCTCTCCATAGTTCAACTGCTTCAGCCCAAACTTGATCTATTTCATATTGATTTAAATCATCAAATACACTTTTACTATTATTTTGTACACCTACATCTATTGGCCAAAATCTTCTGTTACCAGTCTTATCTCTTAAAAATTCCCTATCATTAGTAGTTCCTATAAACACACATTGTCTTGGAAATCGACTTGTCCTTCTGCCATAAGCAACTCTATAAATATCTTCTGTCTTACTTAAGAAATGTTTTGTTGCTTCAATATCAGCTTTTTTTGTGGCCATCATTTCACCCATTTCTAGGATCCATACACCCTGTAATTGTTCATAAGCTTCTTTACCACTAACTGTAGTTAATGAATCACTATACCACTGTTGACCAAGCTTTTTAATTATTGTACTTTTCCCCATACCTTGTGGGCCTGCAAGTACTGGCATATTATCAAATTTAATACCAGGTATAAAAACTCTTGCTACTGCTGCAACTATTATTTTTCTTGCTACTGTTCTTACATAACTGTTATCTTCCGCCCCTAGGTAGTCTATGAATAAAGTATTTACTCTTTCTTTCTTATCCCATATAAGGCTTTCTAAATAATCTTTTATAGGATGAAAAGAATGCTTTTCAAAACTTAAAGCTAAGGCATCAGCACATTTTGCAGTAGAACTTATTCCATAATACTTTTCAATAAATTCCCTAAGTCCGCTATCATCAGTATCATTCCAATCACCCATATTGCCTTTTTTCCTCCAAGGAAGTTGGCCAATAACTACAGCTCTATTAGAAAATTCATTGTAAGCTATCTTCCCTTTAAGTAATGGTTCATTTTCTATTATTAAACTAAAGTTACTTATAGTACTTCTTAACTTTCCTTGTTCTGTATATTCTAACTTATTAAGCCATTGTGTATTTATTTCATCTTCTTCAACTTGGTCAAAATCTTCTTGAGCGGCTAACATTTTCTCCTTGCCTAGAGTTTCCATTACTTTTTTATTACTTGATGCAAACTCACTCATTTTAGTGAAGCTAGGTAATCTATTAACTGGAGTTCCTTCTTTAGCTTCTTCATCTAATTCACAAAACTTATGGATTCTAACTAAATCGAAGGCATTACATAAAGTATTTGAAGCTGGATCCGTACCATGGTGACTATAACTAAATTTATCATCATATATAACTACACCACCAGTTGTACTTCCTTCTGAATAAGTGTATCTAGTATTATCTGCACCAGGTACATATACATCAGATAAAAACTCTCCTATAGCTTCAGTAATAGTATAAGTCCTACAAAAAGCACCTATAATTCCTTTTTTAGTTAATGGATCTTCTTGCTTACTTAATGCCTTATTTAACTTTGCCCTAGCTCTTGAACTTTCTGGCCAATAACTAACATCTTGCCATCCAAATGGATATCTTTCTAAGACTTCATCGGGATTAAGCCAAGATAAATCTTGATATTTAAATACATAATCTCCATCACATGAAGTTGATGGCCAATACATTAATCTTTCTGGATCATATGTTGTATCATCAAATTGATCTATACCTAAATCATCTGCAACCATTCTAGCTATAGCTTGATATTCATCTGGAAGTACTGGCCTTGATAATGGTATTACCAGTCTTAATCTTTGATTATCAGCTGTATGCGTATGAGTTGAATACATAACAACTGAAAAGTCATATAGTAGCTCTATACTGGCCCATATATCACCTTCAACATAATCTAAGTCTAAAGTTAATAATGTTCTATTAGCTACATTAGCTTTTAATCTTCTACCATTTTTTAAAGTACCGCCTACAAATCCACCAACATCTTTTATCCTATCCCTATCAGCTTTAGCTATCTTCTTATATTCTGCTGCTGTTTCAGGTGTCCTCGTAGTATGACTTAACTTTTTAACTAACTCTGACCATTCCATGGTCTTATTCTTCCAATGTGTTTCCTTCTTGCTTTTTCCTGTTGCTAAGGCTATGGAACCATCATATTTAATTTTTAATTCTATATCCTTTTTAGTATTAACATCCATAGCTCACACTCCTTGTTTAACCTTTAAATTTTATATATTCTTTCTTCCAAGCTTTATAAATTTCTTCTGCTACTTTACTATCTAAACTGAACTTCTTTATTAACTTCTTGATGATATCTTGTTTAGTCTTACAAGCATTTTCTTCAAGAAATTCATATATTTTCTCAATATTCATGTATTGAAATTCATCTCCTTTAATCACATTTTATTTTTATTTAGAATATAAATAGACTAATAGCAATTAGATATGGAGCGAACCTTAATGAGTAAAATGCGAAAATTTATACTAGATGTTCTATACTCTATAATAATAATTTTAATTATGGTTTATTTAATTAGGGCTACTTAGAATTCCACTTACTGATAAGGTAGTGAGAACTATCTTATCAGGACTTCTAAATAGTAATAATAATTACAATAATAAATTAAAATTAATTAAATGGAGAGATCTCATTAAAGGTTCGCTATGCTTATAGAAGAGCTGCAAGTACTTGTAGCTCTTTCCTTAATTTTAATAATTAATTAAAATCATTAGATTTCGTAATAGTATTCCTTATGTTTGAATTGCGAATTAGTAAATAAATTCATCTTCCTCTAAAAACTTAATTAATCCATAAGGATCATTGCCAACCTCTATACTATCAATTAAATAATTTATAACCATGTCATTATCTCCTAACCCTTGATTATCCAACCAATCTCTAACTTTTTCATTTTCATTATCTGCTATTGCTCGATGTTTTCCACTTTTAATAATGCTGTCTTTAATATATTTTGGTACTTTCATAAAATTCCTCCCATCTACTTCGTAATAGTTACAAATAACAAACTAATATTTTCAAAAATTAATTAAAAAATCTAATCTTTCATATAGTAATTACATTCATAGCCATCTGCCTTTAATGGAAGTCCAGGAGCCCATAAAATATCTTGTCCAAATATATTATTAACTTCTTCCACACTACCAAAGCCAATAGGTACATCCATAATAATTTCATCATGTACATGCATTACAGTTTTATATCCGGCTTTATCAACATTAAATAAAGCCTCAGCCAAACAATCCCTTGCAGTAGCTTGTACTATATTCTCCACTAACTTTGGCCCATAAGTTTCTTGTCTAGTCCATTGCTTAGAAGTTTGTTCCATGCCCTCATAACTTATAATGTCACTTCCATAACTTCCTTCTTCAATCTTAGGTCTTACATAACTTAATCTTCTACCTGAAGGTAATTCTATAAATAAAACTCCTGGATCATAAATAAACTTAAGTCCATATTGCATTGTTACTGTAGTTCTTTCATTGATAGCTTTCTTAGCTGCTTTATCACAATCCCACCAAAACTTAGTTATATTAGGATTGGCATTTCTCCAACTTCTAACTAATCCAGGTAATTCTTCTTCTGGAATACTTCCCGACTTATCCATAGACTTTATAGCCCCTACACTGCCCCCATATCCTAGGGCCAATTCTGCTATTTTACCTTTTTGTCTTAAGTCACTACCTTTTTTAATACTTTCTATAGGTACATGGAACATTTGAGCTGCTGAAGCTTCATATATCTTTCCATGAGTTTTAAAAACTTCTAATCTCCATTTCTCTGATGCATACCAAGCGATAACTCTTGCTTCTATGGCCGAGAAGTCAGCAACTATAAATCTATTACCTTCACTTGGGATAAATGCTGTTCTTATTAGTTGGCTTAAAGTATCTGGTACACTATCAAATAAAAACTCTATTTCATCAAAATTACCTTCTCTAACTAGTTGTCTTGCATAGTCTAAATCAGGTAAATGGTTTTGAGGTAGGTTTTGTACTTGTACTAATCTTCCAGCCCATCTACCAGTACGATTAGCTCCATAAAACTGTAGTAGCCCTCTTACTCTTCCATCATCACATCTAGCGTTTTCCATAGCTTGATATTTCTTTATAGAAGTCTTGGACATAAGTTGCCTTAGTTCTAAAATTCTTTTTATATTATCATCTTCAGCTGCTTCTAATAATTTAGGAATACTATCTTTAGTTAAGCTTGTAACTTCATATCCTACTTTCTCACTAAGCCACTTTTTTAATTGAGTAGGTGAATTAGGATTACTTAGTTCTGTAAGCTTTATTGCTTCTTTAGTTAATCTATCTTTAAACTGTTCATCACATTTTATTGCTTGTTCTGCTAGTGTTAAATCTAAGTTTATTCCTCTATCATTAATTTCCTGATCCAAATTCCATAATAAATTTTCTTTATCAATAGTTTTATATTTATTAAGTTTTTTTCTTATTGACCTTTCAACCTCAACGTCTTGTTTACAATATTCTTTAAATAGTTCCCACTTTTCAGGATCATGTTCCGGAAGGTTTCTTGTTCTTCCCCCATTTGTCTTTGTGGGTTTACAAGGCTTACAGAAGTACTGTATTAATGCTTTACCTTCTTTCATCTTTTGCTTATCTTCTTCAAAATTTAATGCTTTACCAACCATATCAAGACTACTTGGTAAACCCATTCTCAAAGCTTGTATCATAGTACAATCCCATTGAACTGGATTCATACAATTCTTATAACTATTAAAGTTATTCTTAATAGAGTTTCTTTCAAAGTTTGCATTAAATGCAGTTTTTAAAATTAATGGATTTACTAAGTCTGTTCTTATATAGTGTGGTAAAGTTTCACCATTCTTAAAATCTATTATTTGAACTGGTTCATCATCATATGCATACGCGAATAACATTATTTCAAAAGATGGGTGCTCACAATATCTATAAGCACCCACATTTTTAATGTCTAACTCGCAATATGTCTCAACATCTATTGCAAGTGTTCTCATAACCTACTCCTAATCTAAGAAGCTATCTTCAGCTGATTCTATTGCTTCAAAATCATCTTCTGCTCTAGTGAATCCTCCAAGTGGTTCCCCATCTTCTAATTTTTGAACATTACCTAATCCTGCTGCTATTCCTTTATTACCATTTGCATTGTAAGCATAGAAGTTAAGAGTTAATCTACCATAGCAACCTGAATAAACTTCTGTTGCATCTAATACTGGTTGTACATTTATATCAACTACTCCTGGTTTATTTTTAGAATTAGCATTTAGAAAGTAGCAGCCTGCATAAGCTTCATCACCTTCTCTTTCTACATCACCATCTCTTAAAGGTGTTTTAATATTAGCTGGTATTTTACCATTCCATTTACCTTTTCCCTGTTCCTTAGCTTCTGCTACTGCTTCCTTGATAGCTTGTAAAGTTTCCTTATCACTCTTAGGTATAATTACTGATACTGAATATTTAGGCTCATTTCCTTCTATTGCATGAGGTTCAAATAAGTGTGCATAACTTAATCTCACCTTTCCTGTAGTTACCTTTGTTCCTGTTCTTTTTGCTTTTACTTTCATCCTTTTTTCCTCACTTTCATATACTTTATTAAAATCAAATATTGGATCATTTAAATCAATATAATAATTAGCTTTGTATTCTTTAAAAGCTAATTACTCGCAATAATCATCTGCTAAACTCATAATCTACACCTACTCTAAAAAATCTGATTTAGCTGGATTATATGGTTCCCTTTTATCTGCTACAGGTACTAGCGTAGGTTTTCCAACTGGTTTAATAATGTAATCTCCTAGTAGTCTTTGAACTTCCTTCTTTCCTATAGCACTCTCCATATTAGTTATTCCTGTAAGCTTTTTAGTATAAATTATATTCTCTAAGAATCCTTGTCCTATTAACACTTTTGCTACATCATCTTCACTAGACCATTTTCTATTACTTCTACCTTCAACAACTTTATAACCTTCAAACTCTTCACCTTTTAAAGCTTCTTCAAGAGCATATTCTTTTACATCACTCGCCCAGCTAACAAGTTCATCAACTTTACTTAAGACATAAGCTATATCGTTATTATCCATTGTAGTAGGCTTTTCAAATTCATACTTAGCTAGTTCGAGATTCTTTTCTGCTCTTGCTCTACAAACTGCTTTAGCTCTACAGAATTTGCAGTGATCTCCTGCACAAAACTCACCTTCACCTTTTATAGCAAGTTCTGCTTTTGGTTTTACGTATTCCTCTGCCCACTTAAGCAGGTCCTCAACAGTTACTTCAAATGTTGATATGTTATCTAGCCTTGGTTGAATTATAGTCATTCTTACTTTTTCAATATCATATAAGAAACTAAACTCTGATATAGCTCCTAATGCATACAACATCATTTGCTTATTGTTATTCGCACTAACAGGTACTCCCTTGCCATACTTTAAATCGCATACTTCCATAGTTCCATCTGCTATAATTACAAAGTCACCTGTTCCAAATCCTTCAGGAACCCACTCACTAAAATCTAACCTTTGTTCTATTTTAAATAATGCATCTGGTGTAGTTGCTTTAGCTTCACTAACTCTTTCTAAACAGGTTTCAACATACATATCCACATAATCTGGCATGTCAGCTGTGTATAACTTATTTTCTTGTATTTTCTTAACTTTGGAGTTAAAACTTCTCGTTGATAGTCCTTCTAATTCTTTTCTTAGTTTTAATTCTCCAAGCTCATGGGCCAATGTTCCTTCTGCTGCATAATCAGAAGTTTTATTTTCAAATTGTTGCTCTAACCTAGCAGATGGAGTGCAAGCCATCCACCTACTAGCTCCTGAAGCACTAAGCATTGCATGTGCCATTATAATAAACCCTCCGCATCTTTTAATATTGCTGCATAATCTTCTTCTTTAACTTCACTAATCTTACTAGCACCATATTTAGTTGTAAGCTCCTTAGCTTCTTTTGCCTTTCCAGCTTTAATTATCTTAGAAAATATTGCCCTTACTTCTTCTTTAGTAACCTTAACGTCTTCTGTTTCTTCTGCTTCCTTAACATCAGTAACCTCGTCAGCTTGTCCTAATTGTTCAGTTTCAACTACTGGAATATTATCTTTTGTTTCACCCTTTTTAGGTTGTACCTTTACTTGTTCTTTCTTTTCTGGAGCAACTTTCTTTTCTTCACTCTTAGAACCTACCTTAGCCCCTTCAAATTGAATAGCTGCCTTAGTACCAAAAGTACCTATGAAGCTTAATAATTCTTCTGTTGAGTTAAATTCTGCTGTTATTTTCATTTTTTCTTCCTCCTAAATTCATTTACTTTTATAGTGTTTTCTATTGCATGTGCAGATGCACTTTTAAGCTTTTCTTTTTCTAATCTTTGCTTGTTATATAAGTCATTTATAACCTTATGCATAAACTCTTTTTTACTTAATGGCTTCATTCTAGTTCACCTAAAAAGAGTTTAGTTTCAAATTCTTCTACATCTACTTTTTGAACTATCCACTTTGTAGCTTGTTCAACTCTACTTTTCGTAGATGAATATCTTTGAAATATTGCTATTGAATATGAGTTGTTAGCTTGTACTACTAAAACATCATCTTTCTTTAGATCTTCTATATCTGTTTTATATGAATACTCTTGGTCAAAACTTCCCCTAGTAAATTTAACTAATGCTACTTTGTCCATTAGTGATTTTCTCCGCATACGAATAATTTAGATTTATCTATATCAGCAACTAATGCGTTCATTTCATCTTCCTTAATACTAGATAAGTCAAATCCTAAACCTTCTAAGTATCCAGCTATTTTTTTAGCATTACTCATATTTTTAGATACTATATAAACCTTTTTATAATTGACTTTAACTTCTTCTATTTCTTTATTTCTTTGGTCTTTTAATTTTTGAACTTCCCCTTGAAAGGAACATCCTTCTTCAACTCTACCTTTTATATATTTTAGATAATTTAAACCATCTCTGATTTTCCAATCCCCGTTGTAGCATACTTGCATATCCTCTTTCATATCTGTAAGAAGATTAGTTAAATTAGTTGAAAACCTATTGAATGTATCTTGAAGCATATCTAATTTATCTTCATATTTAGTTAAGGCTTCCTTCTTCTTAGCTTCTATTTCCTTACTGAATCTTTTTTCCACACTAGTAATTGCCTTTTGTTCAACTCTTTCTATGAACTCTAATAAATCCTTTTTAACCAATTTAAATTCCTCCTAATGATAAAATCTTTTCTCTTTGTCTTTTGGGAAGCTTTTTAAGTTCCTCATAATCACATACCACAAAGCCTGTATCCCATTGCGTGATAAACCATGCCTTTGGAATAACTTCATCTAGTGGTGGCTCTGGTGCAACTTTTTCCTCTTGATTTTTACTTAACCATTTATTAATCCAACTTTCTTTTCTCTTTTGAATTACTTCTTCTTTAGCTTTCTGAATTTCTAAATCGAATTTACCTATGGCTCACACCTTCTTTCTGTGTTATAATGTCATTGAATGTTTTGTTACGCTCATAACTTTTACTTTGGTCGGTTAAGTTACGAGCTTTTTCTTTATAAATTTCTTTAGCTTTTCTTATTGCTGCACTAAGCTCTAAATTATTTTCCATAACCTGATATTCAACTTCTTTTGCTATCTCCAAATTAATATTGATTTTATCCATATATACCCCTTTTCTAGCCTTATAGCATTGCTATTAATAAGTAACAGCCTGTTCATCTTTACACCTCCCTAAAAGCTTTCTATGACGTTTTGATTTATCACCTTCTTTCATTAGTCCTTTCTTACGTAATTTAAAAACTTTATCTCTCACAGTTGCTTCAGTTCTTCCTAAAGCTAGTGACATTTCTTCATAACCGATTATCTCTAACCAATGTATTAGATAATCTACGTCTTCATCTACCCATGTTTTTCCTTGGTTAAAATGTAACTCCGGATTATATTTCATTCTTCCATAGGCATCATATTCAATCATTTTACCTTTCTAAAGCTCCCTTCAATATTTCACATATATTTATAAACTCTCTAGGGCTTGTCCTTTTTCCAAATGAAATTCTATTAACTTTAATATCTCTTTCAATATCTATAATAAAATCCTTAAAATCAGATTCTGATAGACTATTCTTAAGTTCTGTTAAGTAATCTAATAACATCTTAAAATCTCATCCCCCATCTTATTTTTAAGCTTTTTCATATTTCTTAAACTGCTTTTAATTCAGTTACATTTTCTAAATCTGAATAATCTTTTCCAGAAGCAGATTCTATAAATCTAGCTAATTCCTTATCTGTAACTTTTAGTGCTCCAAGTTTAAGAGCCGTCATATGTCCAGATTTTATTAGATTATAGACTGTATTTTTATTAACTCTTAATTTAGCTGCCACTTCTTTAATAGTAAACAATTCCAAATCAATCACCCCTTGTATTTCCGTCATTTTTTAATAAATTTAAATCAATTTTTAAAGTATTGGCTAACAAAATCATTTTTTCTAAGCTTGGAATATATCGTCCACATTCTATATCAGAAACATAATTTCTAGATATCCCTACTCTTTCCGATAAATCTTGCTGAGTTAAAGATTCCTTTTCTCTTGCGTTTTTTACAATTTTACCTATTTCTTTAGCAACCGTTACTGTCATTTCTTTCACCTCCTTGCAACTTACAATCTAATTGTATTGTATTTCCGTCAATTATTCAACTTTAATTTACGCGTATTTCCGACAAAAATTAACCAAACAAGAGCATTAGGCTTGTATTTCTTTGTAATGCTCCTTTTTACTTGTATTTCCGTCATTTTATGTATTGTATTACCGACTTTCTGACATTATAATATAAATATAAGTCGGTATTACCGACTGTAAAAATTAGGAGGTTATTCTCGTGAGTATTGGTAAAAGAATTAAAAATTTACGTAAGTTAAATAAATTAACTCAGGTTGAACTTGCTAAAAAGGCAAATATTTCTCGTTCATACTTGGCTGATATTGAAAATGATAGGTATAATGCAAGTGTTGATACACTAAAAGCTATTGCTAATAATCTAAATGTGAATTTGAGTGACATTTTGGAGGAATCAAATAATTTAAGCGAACCAGATCTAAATGAAAAAGATAAAAAATCAATAACTAATGATTTAAAGGTACTTATGGAGGAGTTTAAAGCTGGCACAGATGGTACTGCGTATTATAATGGTCAAGAGTTAGGCGAAGAAGATTTGGAATTGATTGAATCTGCTATGAAAATAGCTTTAGAGCAAATAAAAATAAGAAATAAAGAAAAGTATACACCAAATAAATATAAAAAATAGGTGGGGATATGTCTTGAATGAATATATAAAAAGGGTTGTTGAGAATTTAAGAAAAAAATATAAAACTGAATGTCCATATGAATTAGCTAATTATTTAGATGTTTTAGTAGTAACTCAACCAATAGGTGAAACTTTAGGCATGTACAAATATATAAATAGAAATAAAGTTATTTTTTTAAATTCAAATTTAAATGAGAATGAAAAAAGATATGTTTTGGCTCACGAGATCGGACATGCCGTATTACACCCTAGATCATCTTGTTTTTTTACCAATACCAAAAACTTAAATAAGCTAAAAAAAGAATATGAAGCTAATTTATTTGCATCAGAATTTCTAATTAATTTTGATAATATAGATTATTTATATATTCAAGGCTATTCTGTAGGACAGCTTGCTTCATATTATATGGTACCTTCTGAATTAATAGAATTTAGATTTAAAGAAAATAAGAAGATGCAATAACTTGTTTCTTTTTTATTTTATAAATTTTTACAGAACATAAGTTCTTATTAGGGAGTGATTTTATGCCAAAAGGCTCAATTCGTCAACGGGGGAAGAAATGGTATTATCGTTTCTTTGAAGATGGAAAAGTTATAGAAAGATGTGGAGGTGATAAGAAAGAAGATGCACTAAAAGCTTTAAATGAAGAATTGAATAGAAAATATAAGGGTTATACAAGACCAGAAGAAACAAAACTTAAAGATTATCTTAATATGTGGCTTGAAAATTATATTTTGGATGAAAAATCTGAAAATACTTATGATAAATATAATAAGGTAATAACTAATAAAATAATTCCTAGTATTGGAGATATTAGGCTTTGTGATCTTAAGGCAATTCATGTTGATAAATTTCTAAGAGATTTAAAAAAGAGCAAAATAAAGAAAGGTAAAAATATCTGTCATTTATCTGGAACAACCATTCAAATGTATTATGGAATTCTTAACGCAGCTCTAAACAGAGCGGTAAAATTACAAATGATAATAGAGAATCCTTGTAAATATATTGATACTCCAAAAAGAAATAAATATAAAGCAAGTATTTTAACATTACAGGAGTTTAGACTTATTTATAATTCATTAAATGATACTCTCTTTGAAGATTATATATTTAAATTAGCATTAGATATCTCTATAGAAACTGGATTGAGACGTGGTGAACTGTGTGGATTAACATGGGATAGCATAAATTTTGAAGATAATTTTATTGATATTAATAAAGCTTTGATAAGAATAGAAAATCAATATAGCATATCTAAGTTAAAAACAGAAGGATCTTATAGGACTATTCCTATAAGCGATGAGTTGGCACAAAAACTAAAAAAACATAAAACTATTCAAAGCTCAAATAAATTGAAATACGGAGAATTTTATAAAAAAGTAATTTTCAATAAAATATCATATGATTTAATTTTTAGACACGAGAATGGAGATTATATAATTCCATCAACTTTTTTGCAAAGATTAAAAAGATTATGTAGATATAATAAAATAGATAAAAATATTCGTTGGCATGATTTAAGACATACGAATGCAACTTATCTAATAGAAAGTGGGGTAAATCTTAAAGTTGTCCAGGATAGATTAGGACATTCTTTAATGCAGACTACTGCTGATACTTATAGTCATGTAACAAAAAAAATGAATAGAGAAGCAACGACCAAATTAACCTCTCTAATTCATTCTTAAAAATATACTTGGGCAAATACTTGGGCAAATTTAAAATCATCCCAGGTAAAGCCTTATAAACACTTGGTTGCGAGATAAGCCGTAAGCGGAGTTCTGTATTAAGCAATCATCTATCTAGGCTTATTGTTACCAATAAGCTCAAGCGGTACACCCGGAAACGGAGCGGGCAACTCCAAAATGTTTCCCTATTCGACCTTGCTCCAAGTGGGGTTTACATAGCCATCATGTCACCATGATGCTGGTGAGCTCTTACCTCGCCTTTCCACCCTTACCTAAATAACACTCCAAATCTACGATTTGGTTAGTGGAACTTATACATTCTAATAAATTAGAAGTTATAAGTTTAAACTTTAGGCGGTATCTCTCTGTTGCACTTTCCTTCAAGTCGCCTTGACTGGACGTTATCCAGCACCCTGCCCTATGGAGCTCCGACTTTCCTCTCCTAGATCTAGTCTAGCAGCGATTGCATGTCTTACTCGCGAAGATTATGTTATCACAACTTAGTCAATAATGCAAATGATATTTTTTACATTTTAAACAAATTGTAGGATTATTACTAACATAATTAGAATTACCCAAGAATAAAATCCTATTCCCGAAAGTAATAATGTTAAGAGAATGAGTATAAATATACATAATCTAGCTGCAGGATTACAACAATTTCTAAAAAACGGTACTCCCTTACTTATGTTTTTACTTATTCCCTCACAAATATCTTTAAACCCATCTTGAAATGTTTTTCCCCAAGAATTGCTCTTCTTTCTATAATATGATTTTCCCATAATTAATCTCCCATATATTACTCTTATTATTATTAGTTTATGCTTTAAATTAATAAAAGTTGTTTATAAAAAGGTAACCATATGTAAGTTGCTTTATTTTAATTAAAAGCAACTTTATACATTTCCATTTGAAGAATTAAGTAAGAGAAAAACCCTTACACAAATGTGTAAGGGTCTTCACTTTTAGTAGATATTAAGATTTCTATGTCTTGTAATTTATCTGTTAATTTATTGATAACTTCTAAAAAAACAATCCATTCAGAAGAAAAATGCCCTGTATCTATTATTGATACTCCTAATTCTTTATAATCAGATGCATAATGATATGTTGTATCACCTGTTATTATACAATCTGCACCTTTTTTGTATGCTTTTTCAAAGAAATCACTGCCACTTCCATTAATGATCGCAATATTTTTAACTTTTTCACAACCCTTAACGACTTTCAATGATTTTACATTTAATTTTTCTTTAATATCTTCTATTAAGTCTTCTAATTTAATAAAATCTTCTAATCTAACAATTCTTCCTAATCCTTCATTATCATTTCTAGCCATTTTATTAACTTCTATAAGTTCATTAGTGCTGTAACCTAATAGATTTACTATAGTTTCATTTAAACCATTCTCTGCAGAATCTAAATTAGTATGACTTGAATATAAGCTTATGTCATTTTTAATTAATTCTATTATCTTTTTACCTATTAATGTATCTGTTGTTATACTGCTTGGCTTTCTAAATATAAGAGGATGATGAGTTATTATTAAATCTACTCTTTTTTCTTTTGCTTCTTGTATTACATCTAATGTGCAATCTAAAGCTAAAAGTATTTTCTTCACCTCTTTATTTCTATCTCCTACCATCAAACCTACATTATCAAAATCTTCTTTTAATGTTTTTGGAGCAAACTCCTCCATTATTCCAATAATATCTTTAATTTTTTTCATAAACATCTTCCTTATAGAAAATTAATCATATTTGTAATAACGTCTATCTTCTCTTGTATTGATTTTCTTCTTTCATTTGCATTAATAGTACTTTCTGTTATGAAACTATTAATTTTTTCATAGTTTTCAACTTTTGAAATTAAATACTCCTTCATTAAAGGATGTTTTTGCATTAAAAGTTTAGGGCTTACTTCATAGTATATTGGATCTAAGTTCGTAGCCTCTCCTTCTTTTCTCCTTACTTTAAAAAGTTCATAATATATATTTTCATCTAAACAAAGATCTTCATTTATTATTTCATAATTATTAGTGTAAAGATATTCTCTTAGAACTTCTGGATTTTGTGCTGGTTGTAGTATTAAATACTTCATAGAATTAACTTTTTCAATTTGTTCTTCCAGTATATCTCTAATTAAATTTCCACCCATACCAGCAATTACTGTGACTTCCACTTCATCTTTTTCTAAAACTTTAAGTCCATCACCTAATCTAAACTCTAATTCCTCTCCCATGCCTTCTAATATTGCATTTAACCTTGCTTTATCTAATGGTTCCTTATTTATATCTACAGCTATAGCTTTACTACAAATTCCACTTTTCAAAGCATGTAATGGAATATATCCATGATCTGTGCCTATGTCTGCTAGTACTGAGGTATTTTCAATGTTTTTAATTATAAAATTTAATCTTTCGCTTAGTTCCATATTTTTTTCTCCTTGCTAAATTAAAATTAGCACCTTTTGGTGCTAATCTAAATAATCCTTTAATTTTTTACTTCTTGAAGGGTGCCTTAATTTTCTTAAAGCCTTAGCTTCTATTTGTCTTATTCTTTCTCTAGTTACGTTAAATTCCTTACCAACTTCTTCTAAAGTTCTTGCTCTTCCATCATCTAATCCAAATCTTAGTCTTAATACTTTTTCTTCTCTTGGAGTTAAAGTATCTAGAACATTTATTAATTGCTCCTTAAGCATAGTAAATGCTGCCGCTTCTGCTGGTGCTAAAGCATCATCATCTGGAATAAAATCTCCAAGATGTGAATCTTCTTCTTCACCTATAGGAGTTTCTAAAGATACTGGTTCTTGAGCTATTTTTTGTATTTCTCTTACTTTATCTACTGGTAAGTCCATAACTTTTGAAATTTCTTCTGGAAAAGGATCTCTTCCTAGCTCTTGTAATAATTGTCTTTGTACTCTTATTAATTTATTTATAGTTTCTACCATATGGACAGGTATTCTTATAGTTCTTGCTTGGTCTGCAATAGCTCTAGTTATTGCCTGTCTTATCCACCATGTAGCATAGGTAGAAAATTTAAATCCTTTCCTATAGTCGAACTTTTCTACGGCTTTAATAAGTCCTAAATTTCCTTCTTGAATAAGGTCTAGAAATAACATTCCTCTTCCAACATATCTTTTAGCAATACTTACAACAAGTCTTAAATTTGCTTCTGCTAATTTCTTTTTAGCTCTTTGATCTCCTTGTTCTATTCTATTTGCTAATTCTATTTCTTCTTCTGAAGATAATAAAGGAACTTTTCCAATTTCTTTTAGGTACATTCTTACTGGGTCATCTATAGCTATGCCTTCTGGAATAGTTAAATCTAATTCTAATTCTTCTTCAACTACATCAATACCATTAGGATCACCTATAACCTCTATACCCATGGACTCTAACACTTCATATATTTTTTCTATTTGTTCTGGACTTAAGTCTATATGTTCAATTTCATCCATTATTTCTTTATATGTTAAAGTACCATTTTTCTTTCCTTTATCTAGTAGATTTTTAACTATATTCATTTTGCTAGTCTTATCCTCATTCTCTTTTTTACCTTGCTTAGCTTTTGTTTTTTCATCTACCATTTTGTTACCTCCTTCCGTTATTGCCAACTACTACTTTGCACCTCTCTTTAATTTCTCATTAACTTTTTTTAACTCAATTGCTATTTTTATAGATTCTTCAATTTTACCTTGTGCTTCTAACAGCTTTTGTTTTTTTATTAACTCATCTAACTGTTGGTTTAATTTATAATTATCTAATTGCTTGATAAAATCTTGTATTAATCTTTTATTATCTTTACCTATTAGAACATGTTGTTCTTTAATTTTTATTATTTCATCAATAGTTTTTAAATTAGTACATTTTGATTCTAAAAAAGTTATTATATTATTTATCTTTCCCTTTTTAGCTTCTTTAATAATAGAAAAAATCTCTTTATGTTCTGGAAGAATTAACTCATCTTGGCTTATTACTTGACTAATATAGTCAAAATATTCTTCTTCTAAACATAATTTCATTAAAGATCTCTCAGCTTTTAAAAAAGCTGGCTCTAAATATAATTTTGTTCCATTTTCTTCCTTATTATTCATAAAAGCATTTTCTTTTATACTTTTTGTCATTTTTTTTGATAATAAATCATATAATGTTTGTTCTCTTATACCAGTATTTTCTGATATCTTCTTTATATAGACATCTTTTTCTATAGAATTAACATTTGCTAAAATCTCTGTTACTCTTTTCCCATATTTAACTAAATCATTGCTATCCTTAAGGTTAATTCCTTCTTCTGCTTTTTTAATCCTATAGTCTATTAAACTTTCAGCATTATTAATTAATTTAATAAATGCTTCTTTTCCATTACTTCTTACGTATTCATCTGGATCTTTTCCTTGTGGAATACTTAACACCCTTACGTCAAATCCTGCATCTTTTAATATCTCTAGACCTCTCATAGTTGCTGCCTGACCAGCTATGTCAGCATCATATGATATTATAACTTTATCAGCATATCTCTTTAATAATCTAGCTTGATTTGTAGTTAAAGCTGTACCTAAGGATGCTACTACATTTGTAATTCCATATTGATGCAAAGTTATTAAGTCCATATATCCTTCTACCATAATGAAATATCTATCCTGCATCTTACTTTTTATAGCAAAATTTAATCCATATAGATTGGTTCCCTTTTGAAAAACCAAAGTTTCTGGAGAGTTTAGATATTTTGGTTTTGAATCATCTAAGACTCTTCCTCCAAAGCCTATTACCTTACCCCTATAATCAAATACTGGAAATATAACTCTGTTTCTAAACCTGTCATATTTATTTCCTGTTCTCTCTGAGGTCGAAACTAATCCTGCCTCAAGTAATAAGTCATCTCTAAATCCTAATTTTCTCAAATGTAATATTAAATTGTTCCAACTATCTTTTGCAAAGCCTAACCCAAATTTCTTTATTGTTTCTTCCTTTATGCCTCTGTTTAAAAAATATTCCTTTGCTTCTCTTGTGTTTTTTAAGTTTGAATAAAAGAACCTTGCTGCTTCTACATTTACTTTATAAAGTATTTCTCTCTTTTTTGCAGTTGGACTTATTCTCCCTTGCTCACTTTCTATTGTAATATTAGCTCTATCCGCTAAATATTTAACAGCTTCTACAAATGGCATATTTTTATTTTTCATAACAAAAGAAATTACATTTCCAGATTCTCCACACCCAAAACATTTATATATTTGCTTATCTTGCGATACTGAAAATGATGGTGTCTTTTCATTATGAAATGGACATAGTCCTGAAAAGTTTCTTCCAGATCGTTTAAGCCTAACTGATTCAGATATTACATCTACTATATCATTTTGTTCTTTTACCTTTTCTAGAATCTCTTCAGAAATCTGCAAGGAGATTCACCTCCTTACTCATAATTTTCGTCAACTTATATTTATTTCGACATTTTTTCTATATTTCCTTCTTTAAAATTAATTTTTATTAAATATTCTTTATTTATATTTTCTCTAATTTAAAATTTTAATCAAATTTATATTTTTTAATAGCTCTTAATATATAACTACTTTAGGAACAAAAAGAGAATTAAATTTATTTAAGCAATAATCATCGCTCATTCCAGCTATATAATCTGCTACTGCTCTTTTTAATCCTTCTTCTTTCGCTATGTTTTGATATATATTAGGTAATTCATTTTCATGTGTATAGTAATAATTTATCAAATTTTCTAGAATAAACTTTGCTTTATTTCTCTCTACTTTTAAAATATCCCCTAAGTAAACATTTTTAAACATAAATCTTCTTAGTTCAGTCATTGCTTCCCAAACTTCTTTACTAAGTTTAATATCTATATCATTATTATTTAATGCTTCTGTAGTATTTTTAATTACATCTAAAACTAAAGTTTCAATTCTTTTAGAATGAGTGTTACCTAATACTTTTATAATTTCTTTAGGTAATATATCTTCACTTAAAAGTCCTGCTCTTATAGAATCATCTATATCATGATTTAGATAGGCTATTTTATCACTTATTTTTACAACTCTGCCTTCTAGTGTCTTTGCCTTATTTTGACCATTTTCAAGACCGCTATGATGTAGTATTCCATCTATAACTTCTAAGGTTAAATTTAGTCCTAATCCATTCCTCTCAAGTTTTTCTACAACTCTCACACTTTGTTCATTATGTCTAAATCCACCCTCTAAAAATTTATTTAATACCTCTTCTCCATTGTGTGCAAAAGCCACATGCCCTAAATCATGTCCTAATGAAATAGCTTCTATTAGTGATTCATTTAATCCAACACCAATTCCTATTGTTCTTGCTATTTGAGATACTTCTAATGTATGAGTTAATCTTGTTCTATAATGATCTCCAAAAGTTTTTATATAAACCTGAGTTTTATGCTTTAATCTTCTAAAAGACTTACTATGAATTATTCTATCTCTATCAACCATAAAACAAGTTCTTATACTATCACTTTCTTCTTTTATTTTTCTTCCTAATGTTAAGGTGCTGAAAGTAGCTTGTGGAACTAATGTCAACCTTTCGAAACCCTCTATTTTTTCTCTTACATTCATATATCTCACCTCTATATTACATATTCTATATTTTTCTCTATTTTCCTCTATTTAAACATATTTTATAATAATATATTTAATACCAAGTATACTTTCTTTTTTTTACTAATATCTTAATAATGAGTAATTATATAAGGAGAGAACTATGGAAAACGTATTATCAGATTTAAAAGATGAGCTACTTCCTGTTGAGGAAATAAAATCTAATATCTTATCTTATTATAATCTTCAAAATGCATCTATAACTAGTATAAAATTTAAAGATACTGATAAGCAAAGAGCAGTATATAGGATAGATTCTGCTAGTAAAAGCTATTGTTTGAAAAAAGTTTATTATGATGAGGCAAATCTTTTATATGTTTACTCTGCAATGGAGTGGTGTCATAGAAATGGAATAAATGTTCCAAAACTTTTGCCAACTAATAATGGAAATAGATATGTGAAATATAATGATATGTTATTTATTTTAACTCCATGGCTTGATGGGGAAAAGTGTGATTTTGATAATTTAAATCATGTTTTACTTTCTTCAAAAACACTTGGAAAATTACATATAGCTTCTAAAAACTTTTCCTCAATAGTTGGTAGCAATCAAAGGGAAGGATTTGAAAATTATAATGAAACTATATCAAAACATTTTAATCAATTACTAATTAATATAAATAACGCTCATAAATACAATGATAGATTTTCAAAAATATTTCTTGAAAATCTAAGTGAAAACCTAGAACTTGCTAAGATTTCCTTTGAAGTATCATCTTCAATTATACCTGAGGAGCTTTCGAGGTCTCTTTGTCATGGTGATTATGTAAATAAAAATATATTAATAAATAATGATACTATTGCACTAATTGACTTTGATAAATGTAAAATGGATTATTGCTCTAGGGATATATCTTACTTTTTAAGGAGGCTATTAAAAAGAGAAAATACAAATTGGCAGATAAATTTAACTTTAGATGTTCTTGATAGATATATGGAAGAGAATACTCTTACGCAATCTGATTTTAAATATATATTAGCTTATATATCTTTTCCTCAAAAATTTTGGAAGTTATCTAGAGATTATTATAAAAATATTAAGAGATGTAATAAAAACTCCTTTATTCTTCTTCTAAATAAAGGATTAGACAGAGCAGAAAATCAACTTCAATTTACTTATGAACTTATGAATGCCTTTCGAAATCATTATGATGTAAAATTTTAAAGAGGAGGTTTAACACCTCCTCTTATATATATTATCTTTTATTTCTAACTTGTGCTTGTGCAGCTGCTAGTCTTGCTAATGGAACTCTAAATGGTGAGCAAGATACATAGTCTAATCCTATATTATGACAGAATTCTACTGATGATGGATCTCCACCATGTTCTCCACATATTCCAAGCTTAATTCCTGGTCTTGCAGCTCTTCCTTTTTCTACTGCAATCTTAACTAGTTCACCAACACCTGTTTGATCTATTTTAGCAAACGGATCTTGTTCATATATCTTTTTATCATAGTAATCCTTTAAGAATTTAGCAGCATCATCTCTTGAGAATCCAAATGTCATTTGAGTTAAGTCATTTGTTCCAAATGAGAAGAATTCAGCTTCTTTAGCTATTGCATCTGCAGTTAATGCAGCTCTTGGTATTTCAATCATTGTTCCTACCATATAATTTAGCTTAACACCTTTTTCTTCCATAACTCTCTCAGCTGTTTCAACAACTATATCCTTAACATATTTTAATTCCTTTATTTCTCCAACAAGAGGAATCATTATTTCAGGAACTATGTCATATCCCTTAGAATTTTTAACTTCTATTGCAGCTTCGATTACAGCTCTAGTTTGCATTTCAGCTATTTCTGGATAAGAAACTGCTAATCTACATCCTCTGTGACCCATCATTGGGTTAAATTCATGTAATTCTGCAACTGTTGCTTTTAATTCTTCAAATGTTAATCCCATTTCTTTAGCTAAGCCCATAATGTCTTCATCATTATGAGGTAAGAATTCATGTAGTGGTGGATCTAAGAATCTTATAGTTGCTGGCATTCCACCTAATGCTTCATATATTCCAATAAAATCTTCTCTTTGCATTGGAAGTAATTTTTCTAAAGCTTTTCTTCTTTGCTCTTCATTTTTAGCAACTATCATTTCTCTAACTGCCATAATTCTATCTTCAGCAAAGAACATATGCTCAGTTCTACATAAACCTATTCCTTCTGCTCCAAATTCAACAGCTTGCTTAGTATCTCTTGGGCTATCAGCATTAGTTCTAACCTTTAATTTTCTAATTTCATCTGCCCATGCCATAAATGTAGCAAAATGTCCTGATATTTCTGGTGTAACTGTCTTAACAGCTTCTCCATATATATTACCTGTTGAACCATCTATTGAAATAAAGTCATTATCTGTATAAACTTTTCCGCCAACTTCTAGTGTTTTTGCCTCTTCATTAACTTTTAAAGTTCCACATCCAGCAACACAGCAAGTTCCCATTCCTCTAGCAACAACTGCTGCGTGAGATGTCATACCACCTCTAACAGTTAAGATACCTTCTGCTGCTATCATTCCTTCTATATCTTCTGGTGAAGTTTCTAATCTAACTAAAACTACAGTTTCGCCTTTTTCTTTTCTTTCCTTAGCTTCTTCTGCAGTGAAAGCTATTTTACCACATGCAGCTCCTGGAGATGCAGGAAGACCTTTTGCAATTGGTGTAGCTTTCTTTAAATCTTCTGTATGGAAAGCTGGGTGAAGTAAAGAATCTAATTGATTTGGCTCAACCTTTAATATTGCTTGTTCTTTAGTTAACATTCCTTCTTCAACTAAATCAACAGCTATCTTTAAAGCTGCTTGAGCTGTTCTCTTACCGTTTCTAGTTTGTAGGAAATATAATTTTCCTTCTTCTATAGTGATTTCCATGTCTTGCATATCTCTATAGTGATTTTCTAATGTATGAACTATATCTGTAAATTCTTTGTATATTTCTGGATTTTGTTCTTCTAACTTAGCTATTGGAAGTGGTGTTCTTATACCTGCAACAACGTCTTCACCTTGTGCATTCATTAAGTATTCACCATATATTTTATTTTCTCCTGTAGCTGGATCTCTTGAGAATACAACTCCTGTACCTGAAGTTTCTCCCTTATTACCAAATACCATTTCTTGTACGTTAACTGCTGTACCCCATTCCCCTGGAATATCATTTAATCTTCTATAAACTATAGCTCTTGGATTATCCCATGATCTAAATACTGCTGTTATTGCCTCAATTAATTGAGTTTTTGGATCTTGTGGGAATTCTGTTCCTAATTCCTTTTTGTAAAGTTCTTTATATCTTCCAACTAATACTTTTAAGTCATCAGCTGTTAAATCAGTGTCAAATTCTACACCCTTTTCTTCTTTTAACTCATCTATTAAGTTTTCAAATAGTCTCTTTTCAACATTCATAACAACGTCTGAGAACATTTGAATAAATCTTCTATATGAATCATATGCAAATCTTGGATTTTGAGTTAAATCAGCCATAGCTACTACTGACTGATCATTTAAACCAAGGTTTAATACTGTATCCATCATACCTGGCATTGATACTCTAGCACCTGATCTTACAGACACTAATAAAGGTTTTGTTAAACTTCCAAATTCTTTTCCTGTTAGTTTTTCTAAATCTGAAATTTTTTGGTGAATTTCTTCGATAACGTCCTCTGAGATTACTTTTCCATCCTCGTAATATTTATTACAAGCCTCTGTTGTAACTGTGAATCCTTGTGGTACTGGAATTCCTAGTAAAATCATTTCTGATAAATTTGCTCCTTTACCTCCTAGAAGGTTCTTCATAGATCCATTGCCTTCACTGAAAAGGTAAACGTACTTCTTTTTCTCCATCTCAATACTCCTCCGTTCAATCAAATTGAATATATATACTAACAGTACTTCTGCACTGTAGTTACCCTAAAACATTTAATCCATAGTCCTTACTCTAATTGCCTTCTCCAAGCTTTACAAAAAGTTTAGTTATGTTAGTCTTTGATATTTTACCAATTATTTTAAATTGATTTTTTTCATTAGTAGAATTTTCTACCTTTTCTACTATTGGTATACTATCAATTTCATGTTCTATAATTTTTTTTGCTAAGCTATATGCACTATCTTCTGCGTATCCACATATGATATTTGGCATTCTAGTCATTATAACTCCCACTGGAACCTTATGTATATCGGTTCCCCCTATAGCATTTTTCAAAAAATCTTTTCTTGAAACTGCTCCAACTAATATACCATTACTTTCTATAAATAATGTCCCTACATCATTTAAAAACAAGAATACGATTGCATCATATACTGTTGTTTCTTCTGTAACTGTAACTGGTTTAGACATTATTTCACCAACTAGAACCTTAGATATATTCTCTAAAATTCTAGTATTATGAGCTTTTCCTAAATATACATAACCAACCTTAGGTCTAGCATCTAACATGCCTATCATCGTTAGAATGGCTAAATCAGCTCTTAACGCAGCCCTAGTTACTCCTAGTTTTTCAGCTAAAGCTTCACTAGTTACTGGCTGTCCCTCTTTTACTATCTTTACTATTTGCTCTTGCCTTGGTGATAATTGCAAATTTATCCCTCTTTCTACATTTGCAAGGAATATTCAGATAATTTTGATTTGTTTGATATTTACATACTAATTATAACATTTTATAAAAGTTTGACTATACTTAATTTTCTGAAAAATTAGTCATATTAGCTGAATATTCCTTTTCTGTTTATTTTATTCTACTGTATCTACTGTTTATCTTAATATTACTCCGATTTAGTATCATCTTCAAAATTCACAGTGTATGTAAATACATTTTCATCTATTTGTTCTTCTTTATCACTTTTCTTTTTACTGCTTTTATTGTCATTACCTTTAAATTTTTCATTTTTAACTTCATTTACTTTGTCTTTAACCATATAAGCTACATCAGTTGCTGCATCTTTTATGTCATCAACTGCTTTACTAATGTATTTGTTAACAACCTCTACACTACCATCAGCTTTAGTTATTTCTATTGTTATTTGTGTTACTACTGCTGCAATAACAACAAAAGCTAATACTGGAGGTATTATAACAGCTATTACTCCTGCTGCTATCCCTGCATTAACTGGTACATCTACAATTTCTTTTCCATCTTTGCTAATTCTAATTCTTGTAACATTTCCTTTATTTATTAAATCTTTTAGCCATCTTTTAAATTCATCTATTGTTTCATATTTATCTTTTGAGTCATTTTCTTTTGTATCATTTTCTTTTATATAATCTGGCTTTATTCCTTTAATCCCCTCAATGTATATTATTGCTTCCAATACGTCTCCATTACTTACTTCAAGAGCATACTTTGCTTCTGCATAGCTTACGCCTGTTCTTTCTTTTACTTTATCTACCTTTTCTAAAGTTATTCCCATATTCATTCACTCCTTTATATAATTTAGCATTTCTAAGCTTTTTGGTTTTTTAGAATAGTTTGACGAAATAATAAATGTTGTTATTTTACTTATATCTTTTTTTACTTCTTCATTTATATTTAGTTTATATATCTTATCCATAGGTGTTCTCATGAGAAATTTTATTGCATTATATGCAGGCTTAGATATATATGTCCCATGTTCTCTTCTACAATTTTCACATACGCCTCCATAATGCGATAAAGATATATAATTGGATACTGATATTTTTTCTCTGCACCTTACGCAGTTTTCTAAATTTAATCCATACCCAGTTGCTTTTAATAATTTTAATTCAAAGGATCTAGTAAGCATTTCATAATCTAATGCATTAGTATTAAGTAAATACATACAAGTTAAGAAATTTCTAAATAATTCTTCATTTGTTTCCCCTTCTTCTACACATATATCTATCAATTCACATATATACGATGAGTAGGTTAATTTGTCTAAACTATCTAATAATCCTTGAAAAGAATTAATTATCTTTCCTTCTTGTAAATTAAATAAACTTTTCCCTTTAAATAAAACATACTCTCCATAGCATAAAGGTAAAGTAAGAGATAGAAGTTTACTCTTACTTTTTCTAGATCCTTTTGCTATAGCTGTTATTTTCCCCAATTTATCTGTATATAACCATACTAATTTATCATTTTCTTTAAATTCCTTAGTTTTTATAACTATTGCATTTACCTTATGTAGTGACAGAAACACCATCCCCTTATTTTACTTAACCTTTTTATACCCCAATTCTTTTAATAGGTTTTGATTATCTCTCCACTCTTTTCTAACCTTTACCCAAATCTTTAGATTTACTTTATTTCTTAAAAATCTTTCTATTTCATATCTTGCTGTTTCTCCGATTTTTTTAAGACTTTGGCCATTTTTCCCTATTATTATTCCTTTATGAGAATCTTTTTCACAAAGCATATCAACTTCAATATGCCATGTTCCAATTGGGCTTTGTTTCATTTGTACTATATCTACTGCAATTCCATGAGGTATTTCTTCTCTTAATGTTCTCAACGCCTTTTCTCTAACTATTTCTGAAATAACAAATCTTTCCTGAACATCTGTAATCATGTCATCTGGATAATATTTAGGACCTTCTGGCATTGAATTTATCATTAATTCAACTAATTTATCTACATTTTTCCCCTTCAAAGCAGAAATAGGTATTATTTCTTTAAACTCCATTTCTGAGGAATACATTTGAAGAGTTTTAGCTACTCTTTCTTGAGTAAATTCATCAATTTTATTTACAACTAAAAACACAGGTGCTTTTTGATTCTTTAGTGTTTCTATTATAAATTTATCTCCTCTTCCTATTTCTTCTTCTGGATTAATCAAAAATAATACAAGATCTACTTCTTTCATAGATTCTTTAGCGGAATTAACCATATACTCTCCTAATTTATGCTTAGGTTTATGTATTCCTGGTGTATCTACAAAGATTAATTGATGATTTTCTCCAGTTAATATTGTCTGTATATTATTTCTAGTAGTCTGTGGTTTATTAGATACTATTGATAGTTTTTCTCCCATTATTTGATTTAATAACGTTGACTTTCCTACATTTGGCCTACCTACTATTGTTACGAATCCTGATTTAAACATCTTTCCTCCTAATTTCCTATAAAATTGTTGTGTCTTTTATTATATCATTACTTTCTTAAAATTAAAGTATTGTTATTAAGTTTTGTAAACTCAACTACTTGATACATTACAATTTAAATATAACAAATATAAGTAAAGTAAGTAATGTTCCAAATAAAGCTCCTACTATTACTTCCCATATAGAATGAACATTAGAATCCACTCTGCTTTGAGCTGTTATAAGAGCCATTAGATAACTTAGAATTATGCATATTGGTTCTTCTGTTATTAATGAAAGTGCTGTAGCAATTGAAAACGAAAGTGCACTATGCCCGCTAGGCATTCCACCTCTTAATGGTGTGCCTTCGCCAAATATAGCTTTAATTATTAAAGTTGCAATAGTAACAAATACTAGTGCTATAAATATCATATATGGTTCTGATTCTTTTACTTTATGTATTAAATCATAAGAAATATTAGATATCTTATCCCAAAATATTATATATCCTACAAGTAATGCATTTATTGCTGTTACTAATACAGCTCCTGCTGCTGCATTTTTAGCTATTTTGGCTAAAGGATGATAATAATTAGTTGATATATCAATAGTTGCTTCTATAGCTGTATTAATTATTTCAGCTACAAGAACTAATGTTATTGTAATTGCTAAAATAAGAAATTCTATTTTTGATACATCCAATAAAAAACATGCTAAGAGTACACATAATGCAGTAAACAAATGAATTTTCATATTTCTTTGTGTTCTAACAGTATCTAAAACGCCTGATATTGCATAATTAAAGCTCTCTACTAGCCTTTTTATTTTCATATAATACCCCCACACTTATAGTATTATCTTCTAATTCGTAATTTATTTAATATTTCTTCTTCTCTTTTTCTCATTATTTTTTTATCATCCTCATCTATATGATCATATCCTAATAAATGAAGTATTGAATGTACTACTAAATAGCTTACTTCTCTTTCATAAGAATGTCCATATTCTACACTCTGTTCCATAGCCTTTTCTAGTGATAATACCATATCTCCTAATACTAATTCATCTCCATCTTTATATGTTTCATCAAAAACATAATTTACGTACATATCCTTAAATACTTTTTTATAATCAAAATCCAACATTGGAAAGGATAATACATCTGTTTCTCTATCTATATTTCTTGTTTCTTTATTTATTTCCCTTATTTCATTATTATCAACAAATAACAGCGAAATTTGATATTCACACAACACTTCTTCTTCTTTTAATGCAAAATTACATACCTCTGTTATTTTATTTATAAATTGCTCTGTTACTTCTAATTTATTTTGTCTATTTTCTGTATATAACATTTTTTTCTCCTTTTTATTTATAAAAATAAAAGGAAAGGTTATATCCCCTTCCCTTTTTAAAGTCATTATAATTTTCCTAATTATTTTACTTTCTTTTCAGTAGGATATTCAATTCTATGATGATATATTCCATCTAAAGTTTTCAAAAAGCTTTTTCTTATAATTTCTATATCTTTTAAGGTTAAATCACAATTTACAAGTTGTCTTGAATTAAGTTTATCATTTATTATGTTATTCACCATTTCTTCTATTTTACCTTTTGTCGGTTCACCAATTGACCTTACTGATGCTTCTACACTATCTGCAAGCATTAATATTCCTGATTCCTTGCTTGATGGTATAGGCCCTGGATATCTAAAGTCTTCTTCCTTAATTTCTTCTGGTCTATCTGATGAATTCTTAAGTTTATAATAAAAATACTTAACCAAGGTTGTTCCATGATGCTGTTCTATTATATCTTGTATTACTTTAGGAATCTTGTGCTCCCTAGCCATTTCTAAGCCATCTTTAGTATGTGATAAAATTATTAATGTGCTTAGATTCGGAGTTATTTTATCATGTGGATTTTCTTTCCCCATTTGATTTTCTCCAAAGAAATACGGCCTTTTTGTTTTTCCTATATCATGATAATATGCACCTACTCTAGCTATAACTGGATTACCTCCAACAACTTCCGCAGCTGCTTCTGCCAAATTAGCAACCATCATACTATGATGATAAGTTCCCGGTGCCTCCATAAGTAACTTTTTCATTAATGGTTGGTTTGGGTTTGATAATTCTAGTAGCTTTATATTAGTAACTACATCAAATATTGATTCGAAGAATGGAAGTAGTCCCACTGCTAATATTCCAGAAAGTAAAATGCCTATTGCAGTATATCCTGTCTGTATTAATATTTCTTTTATATTATTTGATGAAATCATACCTAAAGTAAATGATAATAAAGCTAGTATTCCAGTTATATAAATGGTTGAATATATTATATCATTTCTTTGCTGAACTTTTTTAAGACCTGTTGATCCAAGAACAACACTTAATATTGATAACACAACTACTGATGGATTAAATCCAACTATTATAGCTATAAATATTATATTTAACAAATTTACAACTAAGGATATCTTATAATCGATTAATATTGTCATAAGCATAGCACTACAAACTAACGGTATTAAATATGGAGAAATTACATTTAACCCCATTGAAATCAATATTATTATAAGATTTATACTACTTATAAGTATGATCATTTTAGTGTCATTAAATACTTCAGGCTTTTCTTTAGATATATATCTATATTGAATAAATAATACTAAAGCAACTAATATTCCTAAAGAAATAAATGAGAATAAGTAACTCTTTGTTGTACCATTATTTAAAAGACCTAATTCTTTTAAAATTTCTATTTGTCTTTCAGTTACTGGCTCCCCTTCTTTTACTATTATTTGATTTTTCTTTATTATTTCTTTTGGAACACTTTTTTGAGCTTCTTTAACTGCTTCTTCCATTTTTGCATTATCAACAAATTTATTTGGATTAATTTGAATATGGCATATATTCTTTAAAACATCCTCTAAGTCTCTATCTATATTACTATTAGACAATTGACTATCTGCTATTGACTTAGCTTCTAATAAATCTTCATATTTATTTTCTTCTATTTCTTCCTTATAAACTGTTTCTAATACATTTACTACCAAATGTTGTATCTCAGATGTCTTTTCCTTTAACTCAACTAATATCTTATACTCAGCATCAGTTAAATTAAATTCTTCAATTTTTTTTATTTCAGCTATCTTATCTTTTTCTTCCTTATTAGAAGAATTTTCAGATACAATCTTATTAAATAATTTATTAACATTTTCAATTGCTTGAGCTTTTACCTCACTTTTAACTATATACTGCTTATCTTCTCTTGCTTTAGCCATAGCCTCTTCTTCTTTTTGCTTAGTTGCAATTTCATCTACAGTATCAATAGGAGCTTTTATATCTACAGTTGCTATATCTCCAACTGAAAGATTATGCCTCTTAGGTGCAATCACTGTTAATAAAAGTAAATATATTACTAAAAACACAGTTAGATAAGTAAATCCTCTTTTGTATTTTATATCATCTTTTTTCTTTTCTTTATTCCAAAACAAGTCCATCACCCTCTAATCCATATAGTTTTTCTAATAATCTATCGGCTCATTATTTACTATATTTTGTTCTACAACAAATACTACATTTACTATTATATTTCCATCCGAACTATCCTTTGTGCTTATTATTCTATCAACCACTTTAGCTTCTCTAGTTAAATTATTATAAAGAGATTCCTCTAATTCATTTACTGCACTATCAATCGCCTCTTCTTTTGTGTATGTAACTGGAATTTCTCTCTTTTCAAAATAATTAGCCTTCTTTATAATTTTTCCACTCTCTTCTATTTTATCATACTCTTCAAAATCTTTTATAGCTTTTTTCAGATAAATTTTTTTTCCGAATACTTCTACGTATATATCACTATCTTTCTCTCCACTTCTTTTTAGCTCTGTCCCTTCTACTTTAATAGTCATACTCTTTTCATAAAAAGTATTTGCCATAACTACCCCATCTGGTACCACTTGATAAGGATCTTCTTCCTTACCATTAATTCCTTCAATAACTACATCTCCTACCTTTACCATATCTCCAATATGAACTGAAGACCTTCCTGAAAAAGCATATACTCTACTAACTTCTCCATCCATTTTAGCAACTAAGTTTCCATATTTGCCTTCTTTAATTTCTGGTGGATTAACTTTTTCTTCAATAAATATCTTTAAGGTTGAGCCTTCTATTCTTGCCCTTAACCATAATATTTCTGAATTCATGTTTTCTAACTGTTTTTCAATATCTTTTACATCTATTTCATCTTTACTTATTCCTGGTTTTATACCTATACTATACAATTGCTGTCTTAACTCATATGGAGAGACATTCTTTTTAGTATTAATTTCTATGCTCCATACGTAGGTAGATAAATATAATAATATAGTTAAAAATACCATTCCTCCTATTGCTAAGAATAGTTTACTTTTTAGTTTTCCTACAATAAATAATATCCCTGTTTTAGAAACAATTTTACTTTTCCCATTTAGATTCCTAACGGCTTCTACTAGTATATCATAATCATTATAATCTATTGATATTCTTATTGTTGCTACATCAATTCTTTTTATATTTATAACATTTACATTTTCATTCCATAATATGTTTAAAAGTCTTTCCGGTTTTAATATGTTAACTTCTACTACTACTTTTCCACTTTCAAAAACTCCTGTTGCCATATTACACCTCATATGAAATTGATCTAAATTTTCCACTAATCGTTATTGTTGAATCTCCAATATACAATATTTCAAAGTTTTCTCCTTCAATATTAATAACTTTTACTTTAGTATTTACCTTTATACTATTTCTATCAAATAATACTATTCCTTTATGATTTTCTATTGTTATTTCATCATTTCCTATAATCGTTATTTTAGGAACGTTTAATACTATATCTTTAGGTAAGTCTAATTTTTCTGCTATAATCTCTCTACTTCTCTCTATCTTTCCTTGCATAATCTTTTCTCCTTATATTTTTTCTAAGGCACATGAAGATAAATAATAAACCAAAGATGTAACGAGTATTACGCAAAATAGGCTAACATACTGGTCTATTATTTGTTTGATTGTGCCTAATAGTAATTTATGATAAGAATCTTAAGAAAATTACACATAAATAATTGATGTTTAGTAAGACTATATTAATATTTTTATCAAATAAAATTTAAAAAGAAAAAAAGCAAAAGAAATTAAATTTCCTTTGCTTTTATTTATTAGTTAATATTCTTATTATAAATTGACTTTAACTGCCTATACTAAGCTTATTAAAGCCTAGATATATATCCAATGTTATTAACACCGATGGTGTAGCCGTTCATTTAACAATTTTATTTTTCTTTGTTTAACTGCTGAGGAAGGTACTTTAACAAGATCTATCTCTTCAGAAAATCCGATTAATTAAATCCTGTTTATTCCCCTTTAAATTCAAGTATAATAATACTTACACTTATTTTTGATAAAATATAAAACTATATTCCTCAACTAAATATATTATAAAATAATATATTTAAAGTATTGGATAAGTATATTCTCCAATAATAGCTTAAATAATTAAGTTCTATTGAAATTTTAAATCAAAATAGTTCCTACTTGAACTTTCTCTTTCTAGCAGCTTCTGATTTTTTCTTTCTCTTCACGCTTGGCTTTTCATAGTGTTCTCTCTTCCTAACTTCTGAAAGAACTCCAGCTCTAGCACATTTTCTCTTAAATCTTCTTAATGCACTTTCAAGTGTTTCATTTTCTCCAACTTTTATTTCTGACATCTATTATCCCTCCCTCCGCTAGCTCAAATTAATTAATTTAACTCAGCTACGGGCTTAATAACACACGCTATATTATACAATAGGCATACCTTAAAGTCAACATCTAGATAAAAAACTTTAACCTGGTGGCCATTTTAATTCCCTTTGCCCTAAGACATGAAAATGTATATGATTTACACTTTGCCCACCATCTTTTCCACAGTTATTCACTACTCTATATCCAGTTTTCTCAATATTTAACTCTCTTACTAGTTTATTAATAACTAAGAAAATATGTGAAATAATATTTGCATTTTCTTCACTTATTTCATTTACACTTTGTATATGATCCTTAGGTATAACTAGAAAATGAATAGGAGCTTCAGGACTAATATCATGAAACGCGATTACCTTTTCATCCTCATATATTTTTTTACTTGGTATTTCACCATTTGCTATTTTACAAAAAATACAATCCATAAATTCACCCCGTTCCTTTAATTGATAATAGTCATTAAGTAATAACTTTGTTTTTTTATTATCTTACAATTATTTTTAAATATTATTAATATTTTATTATTATATAATATATCAAGTAATTAATATAGTATATTGTTTTATTTTTCAAAACAATATTTCTAGCTCACAGTGTACTGAATAGTTTTTTATAAAAGTTTTGCTATTCCATATTCATTTTCTACTTTAGTTATTTCTATATCAACTATTTTACCAGTAACGTCTGCACATGAACAAGGAACCTGAACCTTTATATAATTTCTTGTATACCCTTCATACATCCCCTCTTGTCCCTTAGCTTCCGTTTCTATAAGTACATCCATTTCTGTGCCTATAAATTTCTCTATAAATTCTTTTTCATTTTTATTGCTTAACTCAATTAATAACTTGCTTCTTTTTTCCTTTATACTTCCATCAATTTGATCTTGCATATCTGAAGCTTTAGTTCCTTTTCTTGGACTATATTTAAATACATGAGTTTTAGTAAGTTTAATATTTTTTAAGAACTCATATGTTTCATTAAACTCTTCTTCTGTCTCGCCTGGAAAACCTACTATAACATCTGTAGTTATAGAAACATCTGGCATAGTTTCTCTTAGCAATTCTACTGAATCAGCATATTCTTGTGCTGTATATCTTCTATTCATTCTCTTAAGTGTAGAGTCACACCCACTTTGTAATGATAAATGAAAATGTGGACATAACTTTTTAAATTTCTTTATTTTTTCTATAACTTCAGGAGTAAAGAATGCAGGTTCAATTGATCCTATTCTTATTCTTTCTATTCCTTCAACTTTTTCTATTTCTTCTATTATATCTATTAAATTAACATTTCCTTCTAAATCCAATCCATAAGAAGCAGTGTGTATTCCTGATAAAATTATTTCTTTAAAGCCATGTTCTGCTAATTTGTTAACTTCTTCCAATACCTTTTTAGGATCTTTTGAACATACTGATCCCCTTGAATATGGAATTATACAATATGTACAAAATCTATTACATCCATCTTGTATTTTTAAGAATGCTCTTGTCTTATCTTGGTACTCTTCTATGTTAAGTTCTTCAAACTTTTTATTCTTAAGTACTCCTTCAACATGAACTTGTGACTTTCCTTCGTCTTTAGCCTTATTTACATAGTACACAACATCACCTTTGTTTCTTGTACCAAGAACTACATCTACTCCCGGTATTTCTGAAACTTCTTTTGGTGCTATTTGCGAATAACAACCAACAACTGCTATTATAGAATTTTCATTTAATCTTCTTGCTCTACTTATAATTTGTCTTGATTTTTTGTCACCCATATTAGTAACAGTACAAGTATTTATCACATATACATCAGCTGCCTCACTAGCATCTACAACTTCATAACCTTCTCTTATGAACTTTTCAGCCATTGCTTCTGATTCATATACATTAACTCTACATCCTAATGTAGAAAATGCAACTTTCATTATTAATTTCCTCCTAAATCTCCTAGCTCATACTGAACTAAAGAAGTAGCTACAAAACCTGCTGTCTCTGTTCTAAGTATTCTACTTCCCAAAGTTACTATATAAGCTCCATTTTCTTGTAGTTTATTTATTTCATCTAATTCAAAACCGCCTTCTGGCCCAACTAGTATCCCCACAGTTTTAATTTTAGATTTATCAATATCAGTATTACTAAATAAAGTTTTAATTCCAAAATTTTCTGCATTTTCATATGGAACTATAACTATATCTAAACTCTTCATTTTATTTATAGCATCATCAAAACTCATTGGATCTACTACATTTGGTATTAAGCTTCTCTTGCTTTGTTTAGCTGCTTCTAAAGCTATTCTATTAAGCCTATCTAGCTTTTTAAAATCACCTTTTAACTTTATATCAACTCTATCTGTTAGGGTTGGTATAAACTCAGTAATTCCAAGTTCAGTACCTTTTTGCACTATTAAATCCATCTTTTGTGCTTTCGGTAATCCTTGAAACAAATATATCTTCACATTACTTTCATTGTTTACTTGAAGTTTTTCTATTATATCAACAATGACTTCTTGTTTAGTTATTATTGATATAACACCTGTGAATTCTTCTCCATCACAATTATTTAAAACTATTTTATCCCCTTCATTTAGCCTTAGTACTTTATATAAATGTTTTACATCATCACCTAATATTTTTGCTTTATTTTCTATAAAATTTTCTTTAGGAGTAAAAAATTTATGCATTGTTCATTCTCCTTAAAACTTATCTTACTTTTGCAACTATACAGTTCCATTCCCCATCTTTATTTATTTCGATTACTTCAAAACCAGTTTCTTCAAGCTTTTTAGTAACCATCTCTACTCTGTCATGTATTATTCCTGAAGTAATAAAGTATCCATTATCTTTTAAAACTCTTTTTACATCTTCTGTTAAAATGCATATAACTTCTGCTATTATATTAGCAACTACTATATCTGCTTTTCCATCAATTACTTCTACTAAATTACCATAAAGTATTTGTATATTATCTAAATTGTTATATCCAACATTTTCTTTTGCAGACTCAACAGCAACCGGATCTAAATCAACCCCTACTGCCATTTTAGCTCCAAGTTTAGCTGCAGCTATAGCAAGTATCCCTGAGCCACATCCAACGTCAAAAACAGTGCTATCAGCTTTTACATATTCTTCTAATGATTGAATGCACATTCTTGTTGTTTCATGTGTCCCTGTTCCAAATGCCATACCCGGATCAAGTTCTATTACTTTTTCGTCTCCTTGCTCTTGGTATTCTTCCCATATAGGTTTCACAACTATTTTTTCCCCTACTTTAGTTGGTTTATAATACTTTTTCCAGTTATTAGCCCAATCTTCTTCAAACATTTTTTCACTTTCTACTTTAGCTAATCCTGTATCAATTCCAAGCTCTTTAAGTTCATCCATTTTTTCATTTATGTACGTTAATATTTCATTTATATTATCTTCCTCTGAAAAATAAGCTTTAACAACTGCTACTTTACCTTTATGCTCTAATACGTTTATATCTGCAAAATCCCAAGTTAATGGACCTTGTTCTCTTTCTAATATGTCATTTGGGTCTTCAATTGCAACCCCCTTGCAATCTAATCCATAAAATATTCCTGAAACAGGTTCTAGTGCTTCACTTTTAGTTATAACTCTAACTTCTATCCAAGTTCCTTGCATTTAAATTCAGTCCTTTCTAACATACTTTGACTAATTTATTATTTTACACGTCTTCACTACAATAGTAAATATTTTATTTAATCAAAATCTATTTATCTTTGCATATATTTATATTATTTTCGATTGTACAAATTATAAATATAGAATTTATAATAAATAGCCATTATATCTATAATATAATAAATTCAAATATATTTCTATTTTTAAATTTACATACCTTATTAGCGAATTCAAAAAAGAAGAAGCCTTTCGGCTTCTCCTTAAATATTATATGCTCTTAATTATTGGTTGCATCTTTCTTTCTCTTATTTGTAAGGATACCTCCAGCTATCATTATACTTATAGCTAGTATTATTACATATGAAGAGTTTGTTCCTCCGGTTTCAGGTAAATCATCACCTTTTCCATTTTGATTATTGCTTCCATTGTTATTATTTTGATTGTTACTTCCGCCATTGTTATTATTTCCACCATTATTATTGTTTCCACCATTATTGTTTGTATTATCTTCATCAGTTTTTGTGATTAAACCTTTAATTGCATTGTTTAAAGAAACTAATGCTTCATCAACAGTTTTTTGATCTGCATCTTGATTATCCACTACATCTTTTGCATTAACTAAAGATTGTGATAATACATTCCAACTAGAAGTTGTGTATTTTTCTTTATCTAAATTCTCTGCTGAAACTATTTTTGCATTTAATTCTGTTTTATCTCCCTTCAATACTAATTTATTTATTGCTAAATTAATATTAACTTGTAATTCATCTACCTTTGATTGTTCAATATTTTCGTCTTTTAATATTTCATCTGACTTCTCTAGTAAATCAATTAATTCCTTAGAACTTGCTTTTGTATAAATTGTTAAGTCTGTTTGCTCTAATTTATTTATTACATTTATTAGATTTTCTTTATTAGCTTTTATAGATACCTTAGAAACTGCATCTAATAAGGTTTTAGTTATTCTATCAACTTCCTGTTGATTAGCATCATCTTTCTCAATTATTAGTTGAGCTTCCTTAACTATAGCTTCTAGACCCTCAACTGTTATAGGCTTATATGACCCAATATTAGAAAGGACTTTATTTGCTACACCTAAAACTGTTTCTAAAGATGTTTTATTTGCTCTAAATACTAAATTCACCATAGCTTCTCCAAGCTCATCCTTAGCCTTACTTATATCATTTTCTGTAGCATCTCCGTTTTCTGCAATTAATTTTGCATTATTTAAAGCTACTATAAATTTATCCCATGATGAACTAGTATATTTATCTTTATATTTTATTAAAGCTTCTCCTGTATTTATAATGCTTACTAATGATGAATTATCAGCTCTATCAACTAGGTTTATCATTGCTTCAAGTAATTCTTCAACCATACTATTAACATCTTCTTGAGTAGCTTCGTTATTATTTAGGATTCCCTCTGCTTTTTCAATTGCCCTTTTCAAACTTTCTACTGATGCAGGTGTGAAGCTATCTTGGTTTTGTAATTTCTCTTTTGCAATCTCTATTGTTCCTGCTAAAGTTTCCTTGTCAACCGCATATTCTAACATACTTGCTGCTAGGGTTAATTTATTAAATGCTTCGTCAACTTCCCTTTGTTGTACATACTTATTATCAAGTATAGCTTTTGCCTCAGTAAGCGCCTCAGTAAAGTTATTCCAACTTTCTTCTGTATAGTCCTCTTTTGTCTTATTCTTTAAATCATTATATAAATTAGTTAATAATGATTTATTAGCTTCTTCAGAATTTATTCCTGGAACCACTAAGTCCTTCATATCCAACCACATAACAACTGAATTATCTTCTGGATTAATTGCATATTCATTTTCTTTATTTTCAAATGCATTTTTTTGTGCTTTTACTTCTTCTTCTGTCAACGCTTTAGAGTAAACTCTGGAACTTGCAAATTTGTAATCACTTGTTCTATTTGTTTCTGGACAATATCCAAGCCATAAGGATTGATCATTTTGTACAACACCATTTGCTGAAACTGGAGCTGTTCCAAGTAAATTTCCATCAAGATATACTGATAATATATTACCATCATAACTTCCTACCACTTGATGCCAATTTCCTATCCAATTTGACGGAACATCAATAATAGCTTCTTTTGTGTACCATTTATTATCTGTAGATTTGACAAAAATATCTACAGATATTTTTCCTGAACTACCATCCCTGGTCCTTAAACCAAAACTACTATCTCCTTTGCCTATAATCATATTGTAGTCTTTACCACTACCAGTAGGCATTACCCATGTTTCAGTTGTAAATGCTTGTTTACCTTTAAATATTGAGTCAAATATATCTTCTTCATTTTCTCCCTTATTATTAGCAAGCTCTAATCTTCCATTTAGCTTAATACCGCTAATATCATCTGTGACTAAAGTAGCACTTTTCATAATAATAGGATTTATTTTATTTTTACTCTTGTCTTCTATATATGCTGGAGCTTTTCCATTAATTGCTTCTACATCTTCTACTGCTCTTACAAGCTTATTTTTAAGATCTTCTCCAACTATTTGTTTTTGTTCTTCGCTTAAATTATCATATTTAAATTTAAGGCCCATTATATCATCATATTGAGAATATGAATATACTACTAAATCCTTAATTTCTTTTGATATTTCTTTTTCGTCAAAGCCTTTAACATCTCTCCATCCTTTACTTAATTCCATTGGTGACTTATCTGTTGTATATGGAACAATTGTATATTCATAATTATATGCTTTATCATTATTTACTCTGTATTGTGGTAGTGTATCTGGTCCACAACTCTTATTTCCATTACCTTGTGATACATAATCTACTGATAATATTGTTTCTTTTCTTGGAGACCCTAATTCATATGGATGTCTTGTATTACTTAAGTCTTGAGCTGTAAAATGTAACGCACTGGCTTCAAGTAATTCCTTGCTAGTTACTAATAATGCATTATTAGTATTTGAATTCTTTAAGCTAATCCATTTAACTCCTGTCAAGTTTCCTGAATCCTGAGTTTTCAAAAATGGATAGAAGAAATTTGATACAGTATTTTCATAAACTCCCACAATTGAAGAAGTGTTTCTATCTTGATAAGATTCTATTGGTCCATTTCCATACCAAGTTACATCTTCATAATTTTCTGGTAAAGTCATTGTTGATCCTACTTTCAAATATCTTCCCATACTTGTTTTGGTTGCATCTGTTGTAAGATTAACAGTTATTTCTCCAGTTCCATTTATAGTATATATAATTTTTTCTGTTGCTCCTTTTGCGTTATTTAATACTAAATCACTTGTAATTACAGTTCTTCCATCTTCAGACTTACCTACATTTATACTATTAACAGTTATATTTTGGTTTGCATTTTTCCAAGTGCCATCATAGTTACCATTATCGTTACTTATTGGAGATCTCCAGAAGTTTGGAGTAGGTCCTTCTTCAATTAATACTTCTCCATTATAAACATAGTTATTCATTAATCCTGTTGTCTTGTCTATATTAAAAGAGAAGTTTTCTCCTGATACTAAAAACTCTGATTCTTTTTCCTCTACATCAATATCTTTTTCTGAAATAACTGGAGCTGCCTTCGGCACATTAGCAGCTACTTCAAATTGCTCATGTGAAACTTCATGACCAGCTTTTCCCCATAAAGTATCTTCCTTTAATGTTACAAAAATATTTAAATAATATTCTGAACCTGCTTTAATTTGCTCTGGCATATTATATGGTATATTTATTGCCTTGCTTTCTTTAGGCGCAACATTTACATCAGCCATTACACCGCTATCAATTACTTGACCATCCTCTAATAATTGCCAATTAAGATTATATTCATTAAGATTTTTGAAATTGTTTTCATTGTAAACATTAATTTTTCTTGTAGCAACTTCATTCTCATTGGCTTTAAACCAGAAACTTTGATATTGATATTTTACTTCATATAACTCTGGTTGAACTGTTCTATCAGCTGATATTAATCCATTATTACAGAAGTCTCCATCGTTTGGAGTATCTCCCCAGTCTCCACCATAACCATAGAATTTTCCATTTGCTTCTTCATTATAAAAAGTTTGATATACATCAGATGATGCATAATAATCCCAAACGCCATCTGAACTTTCCTCTATATTTTTTGAATAATCTATCCATACTAATACTTTTGATGAATCTGGACTTATTTCAGGATTAATATTGTATTGTGCTTTTAGTTCATCTGCTGTTAATGCATCCTTGTATATACGTGCCATTGATATTTCACCATCAAAACTTCTACTTCTTACTGTATCATATCCAACAGCTACTGGGGCTTCTGTTGAATCAACAGTTACCTTATCTGCTCTAGAAGCAACTTGAACACCATCAATAAATATCTTTAAAGTACTACCATCATAAGTTCCTGCAACTTGATGCCAGTTTCCAACCCAATTTTCCGGGAAATTCGCAGTACAACTTTTCCAACTTCCATTAGTAACTACAAAAAATTCTAATCCACTTCCAGAGCTTTGTGTCTTTAAGGCAACTTGATTATCGCCTTTTGAAAGTAATACACTATTCATATTTGTAGATGCTGGTTTTACAATTGCTTCAAAAGTAAATGAAGCATTATCTCCTGATAGTTCACTATTATATAAATTATTATTTTGGGATTCAATTATAGTATATCCATCATATGCTTTACCTGTTATTGATTCTATTTCTGCATCTACTGCTACTCCACTTCCATAAACAGCTCCATTAGCAGAATTACTACTTTGATCCTTAATGCTATATCGCTTTGGTAGTTCAGCTAAACGTGACTGATCCACCCAGTCCCATACAAAGGCTCCTATCATATTTTCTGAGCTTCTTATAGCATCCCAATATTCTTTTAAATTACCTACCGCATTTCCCATAGCATGAGAATATTCACAAAGTACATACGGCATATTTGTTGATGCTGATGCTCTAGACCATGTAGTATCTACAGTTGGATACATATTACTATCTGTATCTACTCCCCCATTCGATCCTAAACCCTCACTATGAACAGGGCGCGTATTATCACGATCTTTAAAATACCATACCATTTCAGGATACAAATTATTTGCCCCATTTTTACTATAAGACATTTCATTTCCTATTGACCACATAACTATAGCTGTTTGATTCTTTAATGTTTGGAATGAAGTATTTGTTCTATCCATTGTAAGTGGTTTTAAATAAGTTCCTATTGCATTTTGATTATTCATTAAACTATGACATTCTGCATTAGTTTCACCCATCATATATAAGCCATATTTGTCCGCTAAGTAATATAAGTATTCATCATTTCCATAATGTGATGTACGAATTGCATTGATATTAAATTGTTTCATCAATTCAACATCTTTTTCTAAAACTTCTCTTGGAACATGCTTACCATACACTGGATCAGTATCATGACGATTTGTTCCTTTAAATAATAGCGGTTGACCATTTATTCTAATAGTATCATAAGATGAAGTTACTCTATTATAATCAGTTCTATTGTTTACGGCACTACTAGTAAATGTTATTTCTCTAAATCCAAGCTGTTGTGATAAACTTTCTAAATGGCTTCCTCTACTATCTTTCAATGTCATTACTAATGTATATAGATTTGGATTCTCTGCTGACCATAATTTAGGAGAAACGATAGTTTTAAGCCCTTTTACTTCTACTGTTTTATTAGATTCTATATTGGATATAGGAATAATCATTTCATCATCTTCTAATATATTAACTCCACTTTCATCAAAAAGTTTTACATCAACTTTATAATTAGAGGAAATTTCTGATGATAAATTTTTTAATTTTAAAGATAAGTCTAATTCTGCATTAATAAAATTTTCATCTAAATCAGTAACTACTGAATAATCATATATATGTGTACTAGGAGTTGATCTAAGATATACATCTCTAAATATCCCTCCATCATAAATCATATCTTGATCTTCCATCCAGGTACCATCACAAAACTTATGAACTTTTACAGCCAATAAATTTTCTTCCCCTTGAGGATTTAGATAATCTGTAATATCAAAATCATGTGGTCTATAACTATCTTCGCTATATCCAACTTCCTTACCATTTACATATACATAATAAGCTGATTCTACACCTTGAAATGATATATAAACTCTTCCATTATCTTGTATCATATTTTCATTTAACACAAAATTCTTACGATATAAACCAACAGGATTATAGTTCACTGGTGCTTTTGGAACGGTTACATTTTGATCATATTTGCTTTGCCAAGGCATTTGCACATTTGTATATATTGGAAAATCGAAGCCATAGCTTGTCCAGCTTGCTGGTAAAGAAACATTTTTCCACCCATCATTATTATCTAATTCATAATTAGAATTCATAAAACCATTGTCTAAGAACTTCTGTGCTTCACTGGCATTTTGCACTACTGTTAAATCCCAATCATTATTTTCACCTGTTAATAGCTGATAATAATTTGATCTTTCCTTTTCATAATTCAAAGCACCAAGACGAGCTGATTCTACATCATGATAAGCAACTGTTGAAGTAGATGATTCCTCTCTATTTATTCCAAACACATCTACCGCCCTAACTGTTTTACCTTTGAGATCAGTATAATCTATTCCCATATATTCCTTGTGAGTAAATTTTTTATCATTTGGTCCAAGTTTTGTTTCTGCCTGTATTAATTCTGGCCATTTTTCCCCCTTCCATGGTGTAATTTCTCGATTTACTGTTTCTATTGCTGCTGCATCTATTGGAATTGATTGTCCTAAGATAGATAAAACTAACGTGACTAAAACACTTAGAGATATTATTCTCTTCTTTTTACGATACATATTTTACCTCCCTAAATTATTGTAAATTATCAAATCAAACACACCTTAGTAAACATTTAATTAAATCTAACTTCTATATTTATAAAATAAATCTCCTTGGTAAACGTTTAATATTGGGGTTTTACTATCCCAGTACAAAATAAGGCATGTTTGTTAAGGTAATTTCCTACTTAATTATAATACCTTTTTCCAATATTTTACATATGATATTATTAGTTAAATCTTCAAAATTATTAACTTTTTTTACTATTTTAATATTCTCATTATAAATATAAAAAGTATTTGGATTTCCAAATACTTTTTACTAATGTTATTTTGCTTCTTTAGCAGCTTCAAAAATTTTATCATAACTTGGTTCACTTGTAATTTCATCTAAATACTCAACAAATGTCACTGTATTATTTGAATCTACTACAAAGGATGCTCTTGTTAATAATCCTAACTCTTTTGCATAAGTCCCAGTTGCTTGTGAAAAACTTTTATTTTTATAATCTGATAATGTTTTAACTTTTTCTACTCCTTCTAATCCACACCATCTTGCTTGTGCAAAGGGTAAGTCCATTGAAATTGTATAACAAGTTACTCCGTTTAAGCTATCAACTTCTTTATTAAATCTTTTTACTTCCATATCACAAACCGGTGTATCAATTGATGGTACTGTAAGAAATACTCTTATACCTTTTGTATCTTTTAATCTAAATTCACCTAAATCATTTGTTGTTACTGTAAAATCTGTCAACTTATCTCCAACATTTAATGTATTGCCTTCTAAAGTTATAGGGGATCCTTTAAATTTTACTTGTTTCATTTTATCTTTCTCCTTACTTTAAGATTTCTATTTTATGTTTTCCAAAAATCTTATAAATTATATGTGATAATTATATTTATCATCATTCTAATTTTTCTTGTAAGTGAAAGCTTATAAAAAAAGGTCATATGTAAGTTTTCTTATTCCGTCGTTCCACTCCAAGTCAACGCAAGCTTACATATGACCTTTTGCCAACTGAAGGAAGAAATCATAATTTTTTATTCTACATTATGAATTTTTTATAATTTCTTAAAGAGTAAAAAAGTAGACCTATGTAAATTTCTATACTGTATATTTACTCACTATTTCTCTAAATTCTTGTTCTTTATCTAATAAATATTTATTAAAATTTAATTTACTGCTTTCAATTTTTGTAGAAAGTTCATATAATAGTTCAGGAATTTTATTTTCTGGAATATCTCCATATGAATTACCTAATTTAGTTTTTCCTATTCCAAGTTCTCCACCTATAAACAAAGTAAAGCATTCTTCTATTTTCTCTCCTACCCTCTTCTTTTTACCAGTAAATCCTATAGATCCAATTTGATGTACTCCACAAGAATTTCCACATCCTGATATATAAATTTTTGGTAATATATCTAAGCTATACTCCTTTTCTTTAAAGTAATTTATAATTGATTTTAAAGTTCCTTGGCTATTACATATTCCAATTTGACATGTTGGTACTCCAATACATGACACACTTTGCTCTAACTCAGTCTTTGCACTCATATTTTCTGTTAACTCTAGTAACTCTATTGCCTCATTACCATTTAAATTTCTAAAATAAATTCCTTCAGTCATTGCTAGCCTAACTTCTATATCTTTATAGTCTTTAACTTTATCTAAAATCTTTTTTAAGTCATCAACTGCAAGTTGACCACCAATTGGGTGAACATAAACACTATACAATCCTTTTTGTTTTTGTTTAAATATCCTTTTATTATTAATATCTATTTCTATACCCTCTTTAGAATACACCTTATTAGTAACTTGTATATCTAAACTTTCATTTTCCTTAACTTCTTTTAGGTGTTTTTTGTAGCATTCTAAGAAAGCTTCTTCACCCATACGTTCAACAATATATCTAATACGAGCCTTATTTCTATTTTCATAATTCCCTTCAGTCATAAATAATCTTACTAACGCTTCTACATAATAAATTACCTCTTTTGGCTCAATCATCTCTGTATATTTAACTGCCTTTTTAGGATTTTGACCTAATCCTCCACCTAAGTATAATTCAAAATATTCTTTTCCATCCTTTTCAGTTGCAGCAAATCCTAAATCTTGAATTGTGCAATGTGCTGAATCACTTTCAGTATTTGAAAAGGAAACCTTAATTTTCCTAGGTAATTTATAAGTATATATTCTCTCTAAAAAATAATTTCCAACTGCTAATGCATATGAAGTTACATCAAAAGCCTCACTTGAATCAACTCCTGATAATGGTGATATAGCTACGTTTCTTGGATAATCTCCTCCTGCGCCCCTTGTATATATATCATTATCTAGAGCTTCAATCATTAAATCACAAATTTCATCTATATTTAATCCATGTAATTGAATTGCTTGACGAGTTGTAAAATGTATATTACTTAGTTTATACTTTTCTGCGAATTCATACACCTTATACATTTCATTTACATTAGTTACTCCAGAAGGAATTCTAAGCCTTATCATAAACTCCTTTCCTCCCTTATGAGCATACACTCCAAAGCCTCCAGAAACATGCTTAAATTGCATAATATTTAGCTCTCCATTAAAGAACTTATGTCCAGTTTCCCTGAAACTCTCTATTTCTCCATATAAAACTTCTTTTAACTTATTCATATATCGACACCTCTTTAATAAATTTACACAATATTAATTATATCACTAAATATAATATATATTTAATATTTGTAATAAAATGCGAAGCATTTTTCAGTTCACAGTTCACAAGGAACAGTGCACAGTTGTTTTTATTTTTTTAGGTAACAGGGAACAGGTATCAGGTAACAAGTACTAAATGTAAACTTTAGATTTATTTTGCGAAGCAAGCTTCTTAGGTAAAATGTATCAGATATCAGGGAACAAACTCAATTATAGTCGGCTACACTTAACTAAATTTTAAGGTCACTCACCAATTATTTTTACCGATAACTTAATTTATTATTAATTTAAATTCTTAATATAAGTTGGCGAAGGTAAATAGACGGTGAAATAAGCATATAGCGAGAAACTAGAAGTATTTGGTGAAGGAAGAACTACTATGCCTTAGTGTTGTTGGTTTGTCTGAGCGCAGCGAGTTTAACCAAAACTCTTGGCATAGTAGTTCTCCGAGCCTAGTACTTCTTTTCGTAGCTATTTAGCTTATGAAACATATCTATTTATCGTAGCCTTTATATTCGCAATTTAAATCTAATTAGTATTATAATAATATACCAATATAATCCTTTAAAATAAAAAGAATTAGCAAAATGCTAATTCTTTTTACTTAAATAAATCTTTAAGCCCTTTTTTATGAGGTGTTCCTTCCCCAACATTTTCTCCACAAGCTTCCATAAATGCCTTTAATGCATCTTTTTGCTTTTCATTTAGACTCTTAGGAATATCAACTATAACTTTAACGTATTGATCTCCTCTTCCAGATGAATTTACTTTTGGAACTCCCTTACCTTTTAATCTAAATAAAGTTCCTGATTGAGTTCCTGCTGGAATTGTATATTTTACATCTCCATCTACAGTAGCTACTGTTATTTCAGTACCTAAAGTTGCTTTCCCCATAGAAATATGAGTATCGATATAAATATCATTTCCTTTTCTTGTAAATTTCTTAGATGGAGCCACATTAATTCTAACATATAGATCCCCTGCTGGACCATTGTTTGCTCCATGATCTCCTTGGCCCCTTAGAGGCATTACATTTCCAGTATCAACTCCAGCTGGAATATCTACATTTATTTTTCTATTTTTTCTAACATTTCCCTTACCTTTACATGTAGTACATGGTTCTTCTATAACTTTACCACTACCACCACAAGTAGTACATGTTGAAGTACTTACGAAACTTCCTAAAGGTGTTTGTCTTTGTACTCTAACTTGCCCTTGACCATTACATGTTGGACAAGTTTTAGCTGATGTACCTGCTTTGGCTCCACTACCACTACATGAATCACAAGTTTCACTTCTATTTATAGAAATTTCCTTTTCCACTCCAAATACTGCTTCTTCAAAGGTTAAATTAATTGTATACTCTAAATCTGCACCTCTTTGTGGGCCATTTCTTCTTCTACTACCGCCACCACCAAAGAAACTGTCAAATATATCTCCAAAACCACCCATATCAGAAAAGTCAAAACCACCAAATCCACCTGAACCAAATCCACTTCCATCAAAATCGGCTGTTCCAAACTGATCATATCTTGCCTTTTTCTCAGGATCTGAAAGCACTTGATAAGCTTCATTTATTTCCTTAAACTTATCTTCTGCTTCTTTATTTCCTTGATTTTTGTCAGGATGATATTTTATAGCTAGCTTTCTAAAGGCCTTTTTTATTTCTTCGTCAGAAGCTCCCTTTTCCAATCCAAGGGATGCATAATAGTCTTTATTTGCCATCTATTTCACCACCATTTTTTACTTTATAAAAGGGAAGACGACTTATGCCTTCCCTCTATATATTATATATATTAGACTGATTAGTTGCAATTATTTATATATTAAAGATATTATTTATCATCTTTAACTTCAAAGTCTGCATCTACAACATTGTCATCATGTGGAGCCTCACTTGTACCTGCTCCTCCCATGTTGTTTGGATCAAATCCAGCACCTGCTGCACCATTTGCATTTGCATCAGCATATATCTTTGATGATACTGCATAGAATTCTTGGTTTAATTCATCCATAGCTTTCTTTATAGCTTCTAAATCTTCACCATCTTTTACTTTGTTTAATTCATCAAGCTTAGCTTGGATTTTAGCTTTATCATCAGCTGTTACCTTATCACCAAGTTCTTCTAAAGTTTTAGTTGTTTGATAAGCAACTTGGTCTGCATTATTTTTAACTTCTATTTTTTCTTTTCTCTTCTTATCTTCTTCAGCAAATCTTTCTGCTTCTTTTACTGCTGCTTCAACTTCTGATTCACTTAAGTTAGTTGAAGCTGTAATAGTTATATTAGCTTCTTTATTAGTTGCTTTATCAACTGCTGATACTTTAACTAATCCATTTGCATCTATATCAAATGTAACTTCAATTTGAGGAATTCCTCTTGGAGCTGGTGCAATACCTGATAATGTAAATCTACCTAATGTCTTATTATCAGCTGCCATTTGTCTTTCACCTTGAACTACGTGAATTTCAACTGATGTTTGACCATCTGCTGCAGTTGAGAATGTTTGACTCTTCTTAGCTGGAATTGTAGTATTTCTTTCAATAAGTGGTGTAGCAACTCCACCTAATGTTTCAATTCCTAATGTTAATGGAGTAACATCTAGTAATAATACATCCTTAACTTCCCCAGTTAATACACCTGCTTGAATTGCTGCTCCAACTGCAACACATTCGTCTGGATTTACTCCTTTTGAAGGTTCTTTGCCAGTAAAGTTTTTAACTGCTTCTACAACAGCTGGTATTCTTGTTGATCCACCAACTAATATTACTTTATTGATTTCACTTAATGAAAGGTTAGCATCTGATAAAGCTTTTTTCATTGGCTCAATTGATCTTTGAACTAAATCATGTGTAATTTCGTTGAATTTAGCTCTAGTTAAATTCATGTCTATATGCTTTGGACCTGTTGCATCAGCTGTTATAAATGGTAAGTTAATGTTTGTTTGCATTGATGATGATAATTCTATTTTAGCCTTTTCAGCTGCTTCTTTTAATCTTTGAAGAGCCATTTTATCATTTCTTAAATCTATGCCATTTTCTGCCTTAAATGTATCTGCAATATGATCCATTACTCTTTGGTCGAAGTCATCTCCACCTAGTTTAGTATCTCCGTTTGTTGATAAAACTTCAAATACACCATCACCAAGTTCTAGTATAGATACGTCAAATGTACCACCACCTAGGTCATAAACAAATATTTTTTGGTTAGTATCCATTTTGTCTAAACCATAAGCTAAAGCTGCTGCTGTAGGTTCATTGATTATTCTTAATACTTCTAATCCAGCTATTTTACCAGCGTCTTTAGTTGCTTGTCTTTCTGAATCATTAAAGTACGCAGGAACTGTAATAACTGCTTGTGTTACACTTTCACCTAAATAAGCTTCTGCATCAGCCTTAATTTTTTGAAGTACCATTGCTGATATTTCTTGTGGTGAATGATCTTTTCCATCTATATTAACTTTATAATTTGTTCCCATATGTCTCTTAATTGATATTATTGTTTTATCTGGGTTTGTAATTGCTTGTCTTTTAGCTACTTGCCCTACTAATCTTTCTCCATTTGCTTGGAATGAAACTACTGAAGGAGTAGTTCTTGAACCTTCTGAATTACTTATTACTACTGGTTCTCCACCTTCCATAACTGCTACGCAAGAGTTAGTTGTTCCTAAATCGATTCCTATTATTTTTCCCATAATTTATTTCCTCCTAAAAACTTCTTTTAAATTTATAAGTTTAGTTAATATCATTGCTAATTTACTACTTTTACCATTGTATATCTAATTATCTTATCGCCTCTTTTATATCCCTTCTGAAATACTTCAGTAACTAAATTATTTCCAAGAGATTCGTCTTGAATATGCATAACTGCTTGATGAAGGTTTGGATCAAATTCACCAGTTGCATCAATTTCTTCAACACCTAATTTTTCAAAGGAACTTTTAAAGCCTTTTATAGTCATATCTATTCCCTTTTTAAAATCTTCAACACTTCCATCAACAGCTACTGCTCTTTCTAGAGTGTCTAATACTGGAATCATTTCCTTTAATACATCTGTACATGCATCTGTATAAATTCCTTCTTTTTCTTTAGTTGTTCTTTTTCTATAGTTATCATATTCAGCTGATATTCTAAGTAATCTTTCTTTTAAAGCCTCTACTTCATTAGTTAATTTCTTATTTTCATCTTTTAATTTTCTCATAATATCGAGTTCATTTTCCTTCTCATTATTTTCTTCAACTATATCTTCTGAAGATTGATCTGTTTCTGACTCAGTACTAGAATTTATATCTTCATTATTTTCTGTTTCAATTGTTTCTGTTTCATCATTTTCTAATTCTTCTATTACTTCCTTGTTATCTTCCACAACAACACCTCATCTCTTTTATTCTATAATTTGGTTTCTTAAGCTTTTATTTAACTCTTTCATTACTTGCCCCATAATTGCTATTACTTTTGAATAATTTATTCTCTTTGGTCCAATTAAACCAATTTTTCCAATGGGTCTTCCATCTAGAGAATATTCAGCGGATATAATGGAGCAATCCTTTGCCTCTGGAAAATAATTTTCTTCACCTATTCTAATAGTTATTTCACTACTAGGCTCTATTAAATCTATTAAACTATCTTTATCACTTATTAGTGAAAGAATTTCTTTAGCCTTTTCAATATTATTATACTCAGGATAATTAAATATATTTGTTGTACCTTCAACAAATACTTCTGTGTTATTAGATTCCTTTAAGGTTTCATATAAAGCTGGTAATATTCCATTAAAGAGTTCGTCAAAGCCCTTTAATTCTAGCTTAAGATTATTTATTACCTCCAGATTTATTTCTTCAATAGTTAAATTCCTTAGTCTCATATTTAAGACTCCATTTATCATTTGAATAGTTTCAGGCTCTGGCATATTATTTACTCTTATCCTGTGATTTTTAATAACCCCACTGTCTGCTACTATTACTGAAACCAAATTATGACTATCAATAGCAAGTAATTGAATAGACTTTATATAACTACTTCTTACAGAAGGTGTCTGTACTACAGTAGTTAAATTAGTCAGCTCTGATAATAATGAGCAAGCTTGCTTCACTATCTTATCAACCTCATACATTGCGGAATTTATAATGTATTCTTTAATTTTCAGTTCTTCTTCTCGAGTTAATCTACCTGTTTCCATTAATTTATCTACATATAATCTATAACCCTTATTTGAAGGTATTCTTCCTGCAGAAGTATGTGGTTGCTCTAGATAACCCAATTCTTCTAAATCAGCCATTTCATTTCTTATTGTTGCTGATCCAACTCCTAAATCATATTTCTTAGCTATTGTTCTTGAACCAACTGGTTCACCTGTCATGATATAGTCATTAATGATAGCCTGAAGTATCTTTATTTTTCTTTCATCAATAGCCATTACATCACCTCTATCTGTTAGCACTCATTATTGTCGAGTGCTAATGACTACATTATCAATATATTCCTTATTAACTTTTTTGTCAATTCCATTAAAGTATAAATTAAATAATATACCTGAAATTCATAAAATTATATTATTTTTTCTTCATTTTTCTAATTTATACTTCATATTACTACCTAGTTTGTTTTATAATATAAAATCACTCATAACAGAATTGGATAATTCAATTCCTTTATCAGTTAATCTTAAATTTCCTTTATCTATAATAAGTAATTTTTTATTTATATTTTTCTCTATAATATTTTTATATATACTATTTATGTCCATATTAAATCTTTTTTCAAAATCCTTTATATTTATTCCATCATTCATTCTAAGTCCCATAAATATAAATTCTTCTATATTATCTTCTTTTGTATTATTTATTATTTCTTCGATAACACTTTCTTTACTATTGATTTTATCAATATATAGTTTTACATTTTCTATATTCTTTATTCTTTTCCCTTCAATAAATGAACTTGAAGCTGAACCTACACCTAAATAATCATTACATTTCCAATATATTTTATTATGATAACATTCATATCCTTCTATTGAATAATTAGATATTTCATATTGATTATATCCATATTTTTTTAATATTTTTTTAGTTATGGAATACATTTCTCTTTCTTCATCTTCTGTAGGTAATATTAATTTATTTCTTTCCCAAAGATTATAAAAAGCTGTATTTTCTTCTATAATTAAGCTATAGGCTGATATGTGCTCTGGTTTTAGCTTCGCTATTTCCTCTAATGATTCTACCCATTCCTCTACCTTTTGATTTGGCAACCCAAACATCAAATCTACATTTATGTTCTTAAACCCTACTTCTCTAGCTAAATTAAAATTATCTTTAAATTGATTAAAACTATGAATTCTTCCTATATCTTTTAGTAGTGAATTTTGTACGGCCTGAAGCCCCATACTAATTCTATTTACTCCTCCTATTAGCATTGTTTCTAATTTTTCCTTATTCAATGTTCCAGGATTACATTCCATTGTAAATTCCATATCTTTTGATACGTTAAGTTTATTTATACTTTTCATAAGTTTATCTATTTGATTCATTTCTAAATATGATGGAGTTCCTCCTCCTATGAATATACTCTTTATTTTATATTTTATTGCTTTATCCTCTATTTCTTTACATAATGCATCAACATAATCTTCTTTAAGATAATCTATTGAGGCATAAGATGGGAAATCACAATAAAAACACTTTTGCTTACAAAATGGTATATGTATATATAATGATATTTCTTTCATTTTAAATCTCTCTTTCTATAAACTATTATGTATATATTATACTTAATTTATATTATTCTGACCAACTATAATAAAGATATGTAAGTTCATTTATTAACGTCCTTAACTCCAAAACAATATAAATTTATATATTAATATAAAATTGAAAAAAGAAAATTATAAAATAATCTGTAACTTAACTACTATAAATAGATTATGTTACAGATTATTAAATAAAAACTATATTATACTTCTAATAAATCTATATTTATTACATTATGAAATATTACATCCTTTTGAACTCGATCTATTCTTGCATCTATTAGAGTACCTTGAAAATTTATCTTAATCTTTGATTTTAATCCATATCTTAAAAGATGTGTTTCTAACTTATGGCTAATCATTGATATTAAGCATAATTCTCCATTTCTTTTTTTGATAGTTCCAGTTACAAGCCCTGAATTTCTTAGAACCTTTCCCTTTTTTCTTATATCTCTTACCTTCGCCTCTAACATACTATACACCTCACATAATAATTTATTCAATTTAAATATATTTACATTTCCATAATTTAATTACAAATAATTATAAATTGCGAAACAAAATATAACCATTTCTGTTGTTTTGAATATATTAATTGTATATTTCTATATAAGGAGATATCAATTTTGAAAACTTTTAAGATACTTGCTTTTGATGGTGGAGGGGTTAAAGGTGCTCTGAGTGTTGAAATTTTAAGTAGAATCTGTGATAAATACCCAAACTTTTTAGATGATGTAGATTTGTTTACCGGAACTTCTACTGGCTCTATAATAGCTTCACTTTTAGCTAATAAGGTCTCTGTTAAGGAACTAAGCTATTTATATAGCGTTCCTGTTGCTAAAAAAATTTTTTCTCATTCACACTTTAATTTATTTCGCCCCAAGTTTAATAATAATAATTTAAAAAATGTTATTTCTAATTATTTTCCTGATGATTTTAAGATAGGAGATCTAAAAAAATACATTTTTATTCCTTCTTTTAATATCAAGGGAATTACAAGAGATTCTTGGGAACCTATCTTCTTTAATAATTTATCTAACAACCTTACTACAGATTTTAGTGTTAAAGATGCAATATTATCAAGTTCAGCTGCTCCTACATACTTTCCATCATATAAAGGCTTTATAGATGGAGGAGTCATTGCTAATTCTCCTACTGCTATATCATTGTTGTACACTTTATCAAAATTTAATCATTCCTATGATTTAAAGCAAATAAAATTATTATCTATAGGTACTGGTGATAGCCCTGAAAGAATCACTAAAAAAACAGATAATTGGGGTGTTTTTCAATGGTCATTTCATCCATTATCTAAAATGAAATCACCACTGCTATCTCTTTTAATGGATGGAATGACTGATTTAGAAAATATTTATTGTACAGAACTTTTAAAATCCAATTATTTCAGAGTTAATCCAAAGGTTTCTAAATTTATCGAAATGGATTCTTATAAACTAATTCCTTATCTTAAGTTAATAGCAGGAACTTATGATTTGTCTTTATTATATAGTTATATAGAAAATATTTACCTTAAATAATCTTTTATTATATGAACAATCTTACCCAACATAAAATATAATAAAGTATTACCACCTTACTCTTATAATTATCTATAAAAAAGGCTAAGCATCCTTTTGGAGCTTAGCCTTTTTTTATCTAAATTATTTATCTACTTTAAGAACAGCCATGAACGCTTCTTGTGGTATTTCAACAGATCCCACTTGTCTCATTCTCTTCTTTCCTTCTTTTTGCTTTTCTAATAGTTTTTTCTTTCTTGATATATCTCCGCCATAGCATTTTGCTAAAACGTCTTTTCTCATAGCCTTAACAGTTTCTCTTGCTATTATCTTAGATCCAACTGCAGCTTGAATTGGAACTTCGAACATTTGTCTTGGTATTATTTCTTTTAACTTTTCAGCTATTCCTCTTCCTTTTTCATATGCTTTTTCTCTTGGTACTATCATAGATAGAGCATCTACAACATCACCATTTAACATTATATCAAGCTTAACTAATTCAGTTTGTTTGTATCCTTTAAATTCATAATCTAAAGATGCATAACCTCTAGTTCTTGATTTTAATGTATCAAAGAAATCATATACTATTTCATTTAATGGAATATCATAATTAATAGAAACTCTTGTTTCTTCTAAGTATTGCATGTCAATAAAAGTTCCTCTTCTTTCTTGACACAATTCCATTACAGCTCCTACATAATCAGAAGGGGCTATTATACTTGCTTTTACTATAGGTTCTTCCATATATTCTATTTCTGTAGCTTCTGGAAGATTCGTTGGATTTGTAAGTTCAATTATTTCTCCATTAGTTCTTATTACTTTATATATAACTGATGGAGCAGTTGTAATAATATCTAAATTAAACTCTCTTTCGATTCTTTCTTGAATTATTTCCATATGCAATAATCCTAAGAATCCACATCTAAAACCAAAACCTAAAGCAATAGATGTTTCTGGTTCAAAGTTTAAAGCTGCATCATTTATTTGAAGTTTTTCTAATGCATCTTTAAGTTCCTGATACTTTGCTCCATCCACAGGGTATATTCCTGAGTAAACCATAGGCACAGCTGGCTTATATCCTGGTAATGATTCTTTTACAGGTCTATCAGCTTCTGTTATAGTATCCCCAACTCTTGCATCTCTTACATTTTTTATCGAAGCTGCAATATAACCTACATCTCCAGCTCTTAATTCATTTATTGGTAAAGTTTTTGGAGTAAACACTCCAACTTCAGTTACTTCATATATCTTGTTAGTAGCCATTAATTTAATTTTAGTTCCTGGTTTAACTACACCATCAAAAATTCTAACATATGAAACAACACCTTTATAACTATCATAATATGAGTCAAATATTAATGCTTTAAGAGGTGCTTCTTCATCTCCATTTGGAGCTGGTACCTTTGCTACTACTGTTTCTAATACATCTACAATATTTAAGCCTGTTTTTGCAGATATCATTGGTGCATCCTGGGCTTCTATTCCTATTATATCTTCTATTTCTTGTTTAACTTCTTCTGGTCTTGCAGATTGTAAATCTACTTTATTTATTACTGGAGCTATTTCTAAGTCGTTATTTAATGCTAAATAACAATTAGCTAATGTTTGTGCTTGAACACCTTGTGTGGCATCTACAACTAAAACTGCTCCTTCGCATGCAGCTAAACTTCTTGAAACTTCATATGTAAAATCTACATGTCCTGGAGTATCTATTAAGTTTAATATGTATTCTTCTCCATTTTCTCTTCTATAGATAAGTCTTGCTGCTTGTGACTTTATTGTTATTCCTCTTTCTCTTTCTATTTCCATATTATCAAGGATTTGCTCTTCCATCTCTCTTTGAGTAAGCGTTCCTGTGGCTTCTAATAATCTATCAGCTAGGGTTGACTTCCCATGATCTATATGGGCAACTATTGAAAAATTTCTAATATGCTCTTGTCTATTACTACTCATATATAAAACTACAACCGTGTTCTTGGTTAATAGTCACTTCACCCCCATTATAATTAAATCAAGGTAAATTATATCATAATATCTACGATATGTGTCAATATAAATGTACAGCAATTAAAAATTAACAATTACCAACTGATAATTAATAATTTCTAGTTAATTTTGGATTTAACTAGAAATTAATTAGATTTTTCTAAGAAATCATCTACTATTTTATCTAATTTATCATTATTAGTATTGATACTTTCTTCTTTTCCTTCAACCTCTGTATTATTTACATCTTCTTTATTACCTTCATCTGTTGATTTTATTTCTTCATTTATTGGGTTTGTTTCTTCATTTTTATTATCATTTTTTATTTTTCCATTAATTTTATTCTTTATACTGTTAAACCCACTATATATTTTACTTCCTACCATATATATTTTTTCTGTTACTACATTATCGGTATTTACTTTAAATTCCTTATCTTCTATCTTTATAATAGTACTATCATCTTCTAACTGTGAAGTATATATTTTAACCTCAGCATCATCCCTTATGAATTCTTCAAAGTCTTCTCCAAATTCTTCTTTAACTAGTTCATAGTTATCTTCACCATTCCCAACTGGTGATAAGGCTTTAGTGTTTACTATATTTATTTGTATAGATCCTATAAACACCATTAATGAAAAAATTATTGTTCCTATTAAAACTTTTTTATTAAACAAAAAAGCACCCCCTAGTTTTTTTATTATCTAAAGGATGCTCATAAATTCCAAATTTTATTCAATTTATCTGTTTATGTGTTCTGCCAAAATTCTTGCTATATATTTTGCTGTTAATTTTGCTTCTTGAGAAGTGTTTACATTTGAACCTACTTCTATAAGAATAAAGTTATCACTTAAGCTATAATTAATACCTGTAGCAGCTGGATCAATTTCATGAATATCTCTTATTAAACCCGGAAATAATTCAGTTCCAATATTGTATAAGTTTTCTACAAAGGATTTATTTGCAGGATATCTACTACTATTTGGGGCAGTAACAAACATCATTTTAGCTAAATTTTGATCATTTAAATTTATAGTATAAATACTTTTTAATTGGTCAGCTTTTGCATTATCTATTCCATCTCTGTGAAGATCTATTATTACTTTAAAATCACCATATTGATTTAAAATACTTTTTAAAGTTTCATTTGATCTTTTATAAGCATCATTGTAAGAAACACTATGATTAGTTTTATCATGAACTACTGATATACCATATCCTTCTTCAAGTTCCTTTGTTAAAACATCCCCTACACCAACAACATTAAAATCACTTTCTGTAGTGTCCTTTTCTGTTTCAACATAATTTTCCATAGTATGAGTATGGAAGATAAGAATTTCTGGTTTGGAGCTATCTAAAGTTTTCTTTAAACTTGGATCATATGCTGCACTTACTTTATTTAATTCTGCTATTTCTTCTGGCGTCATCTTTGCTATGCTATCATTTTTTAATGAAAATGGAGTTAATTTTTTAATTGACTCTTGTATTATAGAATTTGCATCACTACTATTAAATAAACTTATTTCTCTTCCAATTATCTCATAAATATTTATTCCTCTTAGTCCTATTGCTTCTAGTGCTACATTTTTTATTGAAAGATTGTTATCTGCATAATTTCCTTCATCATACACCTGAGTTTTTACTACTGGCATAGTGAAATTCAGCATTTGAACATATGCATATCCACCTCTTTCATTATATTTATTTATCACACTAATGGATCTTATAAAAAACATAACAACTGCAAATATAATTATTACATATCCAACTCCAAAATTTCCCTTACTGGAAGATGGACTTCCTCTAAGTCTCTTAGATTTTTGTTTATTAGGCATAGCTTGTCTTAATGAATACAACCGCAACTCCCCCTTCTCTATAATATTTATATTAGGGGAGTTACATAATTATTAATACTTTTTCCAAAATTCTTATATTAATTCATAAATTTATTTATGTCTTCCATATCTAGATTAGGTTGCACTGCCATATTTATTCCATTTGCTATTATTTTTGCAAGAGATTCTATGACTGCATCAACGTCTTTAGGCGTTACCATTAAATCTCCAAAGAAAGGATCTAATATTTCTTTTATTAAATTACTTTTTTCAACTTTATCTACTGACTTTAACATGTTATAAAAATCTTTGCCACTTTCTGCTTTACTTATAAGTTCATCTAAAAGCAAATCTATAGTATCATTTGCTATTGTTGATGCATGAACTACAGTTGGAACTCCTATTGCAACTACTTTTACACCTAATACTTCTTCATTTATTTTCATTCTATGATTTCCAACTCCAGCTCCTGGAGAAATACCAGTATCACTTATTTGTATTGTTCTGTTTACTCTTTCTAATTTTCTTGACCCCAATGCATCTATACATATAACTAAATCAGGTTTTATTTTATCTACTAAGGATTTTATTATTTCTCCTGTTTCTATTCCAGTAACACCTAAAACACCAGGTGCTATGCAGCAGACCGGTCTTACGGAATCATCAATTGCATCAGGCATGACTTGTTTTAAATGCCTAGTTACCATAATTTTTTCTGTTACCTTTGGTCCAAGTGCATCTGGTGTTACCCTCCAATTTCCAAGCCCTACAACCAATGCTGTTTTTTCATCAGAAATGTCTACTAATCTCTTTAAAACATTATCAACAACATTTGATACCTTATCCATAGATTCTCCATCATAATGTGTGAATTCTGGAAAATCTATTGTAATATAATTTCCTTTTGGTTTTCCAAGTTCTTTTCCGGCTTCATCACTTTCTATAGTTACTGTAGTTATTTTTATATCATCTTCATTTTCCTCTTCTACAATAACTCCGTCTAATTCCCTTTTATTTTCCTTTGTGTACATATCTCGTGCTTCAATTGCTAAATCTGTTCTTACATTTATCATAAAAATACCTCCAAAAATTCTTATATCCCTTTTATTTTTCCTTATTGTTATAATTTAATACTTGAACTTATAAACTTTCAATGATATAATCTAGTATGTTAAAAACGAACTCGAACGCAGATTTCCCCAAAGCTGCAAAGAGACCCTATAAAATTATTAAGGGGGTGAATTTAGAATGGCAAATATTAAATCAGCAAAAAAGAGAATTAAAGTTACAGAAGCTAAAACTGCTCAAAACAGAATGATTAAATCAGCTTTAAAGACTGCTATAAAGAAGTTTGAAACTGCTGTTGCTGCAAGTAATGCAGAAGAAGCTAACGTTCTTTTCCCTAAGGCTGTTAAAGCTTTAGACATGGCAGCTCAAAAAGGAGTATGTCACAAGAACATGGTAGCTAGAAAGAAATCAAGATTAGCTGCAAAGTTAAACGCTATGGCGTAATCAAATAAGAAGCCGGTCATTAGACCGGCTATTATTTTACCATAAATATATTAAAAAGCATTAATTCCATCTCCATAGTTTTATCTACACCAGATGTTTTTAGTTTATTTTCAGTTTCTAAACAAATTTCCATTAACTTTTGTAATTGCTTCACATTAAATTTATTACATTGATTAACTAATTTTTCACATATAAAGGTTGGTAGTTTATATTTACTTGCAATATCATTTATATTAAGTCCATTTTGACTAAGTATCTTAATTTCATATAATCTTTTGAAATTATTTTCTATATTGCTTATTATTAGCATATGTTGATCACTTTTAAATAACAATTCATCTAATAAATCAATTGCTTTTTCTGCTTTTCTTTGAGATATTAAATCAATTAAATCGAATATATCATCTTCACTGGAATTAGCTATAAGCTTATCTATATCTTTTTTAGTTATTTGCTTACCATTTGTATAAGCTATGATCTTATCTGCTTCTCTTTTAATTATATCAAAATTATTTTGTACTTTTTCAGCAAAATATTTTGCTTCTATTTTTCCAATTTCTTTTCCGTTAGATTTAAATACTTCTTCTACCTTTTTATAATATCTATCTTTCTTAAGTCTATCAAAATAAACTACTTTAGAAACTTTATCTAAGGATTTTATTTTATTATTTTTTTTAGGATTATCTCTTTTATCATTAAATAAAAAATACATTATTAAGATTGTATATGGCGGTAAATCTTTTAAGTACTTTAATACTTCATTATAAATATTGGTATTAGAACTGTCTGTTTTATCTTTTAAAAATGCTGCCCTATATATTACTACAGCCTTCTTATCCCCCATAAAAGGCATAGTTTCACAAGCATTCATAATATCATCAAAGCTTGTAGTTAATCCATCTAATCTTATATAGTTTAAATCCATTAAAGATTTATCTATAGTATTATTTATGATTAAATCTACCCCCTCTTTTATAAGTTCTTCATCTAAACCACAAAATATGTAGGAGTTTTCTATTTTATTTTTTTTTACTTCACCCTCTAGTACATCAAAATCTATCAATTTAATCTACCTTTCTTTAATTAAATACTAAAGCTTTATTATCAATCAAAATTATTTTTCCATAATTCTCTGATTTAAAATCTATTATATCATAATTAGAGCTATTTTTCCCTTTGGATAACTTAATTAAATAACTATTATCTCTTCCCTTTAATATAATATCTTTATTATTTTTTTCTATATTGAAATTCTTATTTATTTTTATATTATTAAAATCCTTATAAGTATTTTGGGATAATGTTATCACCTTAAATTTCTCTAAATCCACATCTTTTTTTAATGCACATATTGCTCTTTCCCCTCTAAAGCTTACTGCTATTATACCTTCTTTAAAATATTCTATCTTAGGAAGTGGACTGTAAATTAGCATGTAAAAATACATAATTATTACAGTCGGAAAATATAATGCTTTTTTATAACCTTCTTTATAAAAATATATAGTTATTAAAATAATTATATAGCTTATATTAATTAATTCATTTAAATATATTGGATTAGGTGTTATATTTAGTAACCACTTTGTTCCTATATCTATAAACATGGTAATATAATAAGCTAAAAAAGCTATATAGTTAAAAATCATTTCAAAATTAATAACTAGAGCCAATAAATTTCCAAGTATAACTACTATATTCATTAATGGTACTAAAATAAGATTTCCAAGTAGGAATCCAAATGAAAATTCTTTAAAATAGCAAACTAAAACTGGAAAAGTAAATATTTGTGATGATAAACATATGGAGATACCTTCCCTAAAGAATTTGGGAAACTTATATAATCTTTTATTTATACTTTTATTAAAAATTATTATCCCAAGAGTTGCTAAGAAACTTAATTGGAATCCTACTTCAAAAATGCTATAGGGTTTAAATATCATTAAAATTATTCCTGACATTGACAATGCTGCAATAGGATTATAGTTCCTTCTTAGAGGCAATGAAAAATTCATGCACACCATCATAATGTAAGCTCTTATTGTTGATAATGCTGCACCTGAAAATATTACATATACTGCTGAAATTATAGGAGCAACTTTTTCTCCAAATATTCTTTTTAATATAGAGTAAACTAACACCATATGAAGACCAGATACCGAAATAGCATGAAGTATCCCTAAGCTTTTCATATCTTCCTTATCATCTCTATCTAAAAACTCTGTATATCCAAAAGCTATAGATGTTACTATTGCAGCTCTCCTATACCCTAATTTTTCTTTTAATCTACTAAATATATATTCCCTTAATTTATATATTCTTTCTTTTAAATCCCTATCTAATTTTTCAATCCCCTCAACTTTAAACTCTCCTATTATCCCTTTTTCTCTATTTACATCCCTAGTAAATTCACCCTTTATTATAAATTTTTCTCCTAATTTAACATTCTTTATATTTCCATTCATATATACTTTTCTTTTTGCTATTTCTCCTATAGCACCATATGAATTAATTGATATTATTCTAACTTCTTCCTTATTACTAATAAATATATTGTTATAATGGAAATTATTGATTAGTGGTACTATAAAAAAAGCTATAAGAATCATTGATATCTTAAGTTTTACTTTAAAAATAAGTATGATAAAAAAACAGCCAGCAATTATTATTGCCAGCCATTTATTTTTATATAAAAGCACATATATATAACTCGATAATATAAAAACCATAAATATATATGGTAATATATTTATTTTTTCTTCATACTTCAAATGGCAACACCTCATTAATAAGTTTTACCATTTTTTTATAATTATATCTCCTAATAAGAAAATAAAAATTAACCATGTTACTACTATTACTAATAATATAGAATAAGTAAAATTAGTTAATAACATTAATAACACTATTGATAATACATAAATCAAAATAGATAGCAGTACAAGCTTTAAAGCATTATATTTTCCTCTTGTAAATATCTTACTATTAATCATTGTATCAATAATAGCCATTCCACCTATTAAAATAAATCCTACTATATCATAATTATCCTTTATAAAATAGATAGCTACTACTGGTATAATACAAAATAAAAATCCTTTTAAAATATATTTTTTATTTTTATATTGAGAATTTCCATAAAGCATATTTATAAGTATTAAAGGAGAAAGAAGTAGAAAATTCATTAATATTATAAAATATTCTTCTATAAAAGCTCCATCTGTTAAAAAATATTTAAAATTCATTAATATAATTTCTGATAATACAACGTATAAATATGTATTTATTCCTCTTTTTAATCCTTCTTCAACCTCAGAGTATTTTTCTTTTAATTTAAAATAAGCTTTTATACTACTTATGTTGGTGTATATATCTCCTATTTTTTTTAGAAGCATAGATAATTTACCTTTTACAACACCAATTTGCGCTAAACTAATAAGTGAAATATCTCCAAGAGTTTCTCCTTCAATGGAAAACTTATATCCATCATTATAATATAAAGATATAATCTTATTCTTTTGTTCTGGATTAAGGTTGCAAAAAATTCGTGTTTTTGATACCACTTTAAGTATTTCTTTTTCATCTAATGCATCTAGTTCGTCGCTTTCTGTAACTTGCTCTAGCGATGATATAAGTCCTAATCTTTTTCCTAATAGTTCTGATGAAATTTTATTATCTTCAGTAAATATAATTGGTAGAACTCCATTATCCATTACTTTCTCAATATCATCAACAATATCATCAATTAAAGGATTTTCTAAAGCTATAAGCCCAACAAAAACTAAATTACTTTCTATATTTTCATGTTCTGAAGGTTGATAATTAAAACTTCTATATGCAAAAGCTTCTGTTAAAAGTCCTTCCTTTGAAAATTCTAAATTAGCTAATCGTATTTTCATTATATCTTGTGAATATATTTCTCTTTCTATTCCATTTATAATAATATGAGTACAACAATTTAGTACTGACTCTAAATCGCCTCTACAATTCGCTCTATATCCCTTTCTATTTTTGTTTACAGTAGTCACCATATTTTTTTTGTTATCTCTAGAAATTTCAAATTTTCTTTTATTATCATTTTCTAGTTTCCCCTTAAAAATAGAGTTTTCTACTCCAAATTTTACATAAGCAACTTCATACATATCTCCCTTTGACCAGTTATTATCATTATTATATTTGGCATTATTACAAAGTATTGATATATCAAGAAGCCTTTTAATATTTATGTCCATTGTTTCTATTGAATTAGATTTATATACTTGTTCATTGGTATATAATTTATCTAAATATAACTCTTTTTTTGTTATAGTCCCTAATTTATCTAAAAAAAGTATTTTTACATCATTAATTAAATTTAACGCTGAAAAATTAATTAGTTCTATTTCATCTTCTTCTAGAATTTTTCTTTTTATATGTTTACTATAATATAATATTATAAATGGTATAAATATGCATATTATAGCAAATATCCCTTGAGCAAATATTTGTTTTTTATATACTAATTTCCCAGGAAATATAGATACTAAAATAGCTTGTACAAGCATTAAGCATAATCCTATATTAAATATAATTTTTTCAATATTTTTTATAGCTATATCTTTTTTATCCTTTGACTTGTTCATTATTTTTATTAATTTCCCCAATTGAGTATTATTTCCCACTTCTACAACAATGCCTTTTCCTGAACCTTCTTTCACTATTGATCCCCTAAAAAGCATGTTGTTAATTTCTCCAATTGAAGATACTTCATTTTCTATTTTCATTGAGTACTTCTCTTTTAAAAATTTATCTCCAGTTACACTTCTTTCATCAACCTTTAAGTTTTCACTTTCTATAATTCTAATATCCGCTGCTATTAAAGATTTTTTTCTGAAGTACACTATATCGCCTTTTACTAATTCCTCAGCTTCTATTAGTCTTTCTATTCCTTCTCTCAGAACTAGTACTTGTGATACATTAAGATTCTGTAAAATTTCTAGTTCTTTTTCTTTTGATATTTCATGATATAATTTACTTCCTAAATTTAATACTAATAAAAATATTGTTACTAACCCAACTATATTAAATTTGTTTAATAAAAAAAATATTATAATTACTAAAAATATATATAAATATTTTTGTTTTAAAATATCTAAAATTGACTTAAATATACCTTTGGAATATGGAAGCTCTATTTTATTATCACCAGCTTCTTGTCTTATATTGCAATCATATTCATAAAGTCCTTTGTTTATATTACTTCCTAATAAATCTACAACTTTCATCCAGCTATTACTATAATAATTTTTCATTTTCCTCCTCCTACCTTTAAAATTCGCCAGCTATTTCTATTATTTTTGTCTTTTATTTTAATTATATCATTTTTTATATTTAAATGGAAAATTCAAATAGCCTAACACTTATTATAAGTTGTTAGGCTATTTTTTTAAAGTATTAATTTGTAATATTTTCTATAAATTTATTAAGATTTTGTTTTTGGATTAAATATTAGAGCCATTAAATACCCAAAAAATATAGCTGCAGTAATACCTGCTGCTGTTCCCTTTATTCCTCCTATAAATGCTCCTATTAATCCTTGTTCATCAACAGCTTTCATTGCTCCCTTTGCAAGGGAGTTTCCAAAACCAGGTAAAGGTACAGTAGCTCCAGCGCCTCCTATTTCTACTAGCTTATCATATATACCGAAAGAACCTAAAATAGCTCCTAGTGTTACAAAAATTACCAATATCCTTGCTGGTGTCAATTTAGTTGTATCCATTAGTATTTGACCTATTACACATATTATTCCACCAACTATAAAGGCATATAAATATTCCATAATAGCCTCCTTTTTTTTATTTTTCCTTAAATTCTATTGCTACAGCATGAGCAATTCCTGGTATGGTTTCTCCTTGTAAAGAAGAAGTTGTACTCATTAATGCTCCTGTAGACACTAATAATAAATTCTTTATTTCTTTTCTCATTAACTTCTTATAAAAATATCCTGAAGATACTACTGCAGAACATCCGCATCCACTTCCACCTGAATCTGTCTTTTGAACTACATCATCAAATATTATGTCACCACAGTCCATATAATTTTCTCTTATATCATATCCATATTCTAATAACAATTTACAAGTAATTTCTTTTCCTACTTTACCTAAGTCTCCAGTTGCAATTACATCATAAAACTTTGGATCTCTTCCTGTGTCTTTAAAATGTCTTGCTATGGTATCCACAGCTGCTGGGGCCATAGCTGCTCCCATATTATTAGGATCCTTTATTCCATAATCTTTTACTATTCCTGTTGTTACATATGTTACTTCTGGAAAATTCCCCTCTTTACCTAATACCATTGCACCTGATCCTGTAACGGTCCATTGTGCTAATGGGCTTCGTTGAGAACCATATTCTAATGGAAATCTAAATTGTCTTTCTGCTGAGCTAAAATGTGAGGATGTTGATGCTATAACATAATTAGCATAACCTCCATCCATCATCATTGATGCTATGCTTAAAGATTCTGACATAGTTGAGCAAGCTCCATATAATCCAAAAAAAGGAATGTTAAGCTTTCTTGCCGCAAAAGATGATGATGTTATTTGGTTTAATAAATCTCCCGCAAATAAATAATCAATGTCTTCTTCTTTCAAATCAGCTCTATTCATAGCTGCTGTAATTGCTGTGTACATCATTTCGCTTTCTGCTTTTTCATAACTTTCTTTTCCATACATATCATCATTTAATATTTCATCAAAGTAACTACTTAAAGGTCCCTCGCCTTCTTTAGGTCCAACAATAGAATAAGTTGCTATTATTTTAGGAGGGTTTTGAAGTTTTACTGTTTGAGTTCCTAACTTTTTTATCTTTAATTCATTATTACTCATATTTATTCACCTTTCTTATGTTAGTAGTTGAATAAAGTAATAAACAATACCTATTATTACTGAACTACCTATACCATAAACCAATACTGGCCCTGCTATAGTAAACATTTTTGCTGCTACTCCAAATACAAATCCTTCTTTTTTGAACTCTATAGCTGGTGCAACAATTGCATTGGAAAAGCCTGTAATTGGCACTACGGTTCCTGCTCCTCCAAATGAGGCAATTTTATCATATATACCTACTCCAGTTAATAAAGCTCCTAAAAATATCATTATTATTGGTACTAACATCTTAACTTCTTCTTCTGAAAAATTATATTTAATTAAAAGATTTTGAAATATTTGACCAATCATACAAATAGCCCCTCCTACTAAAAAGGCTCTTGCACAATTTCTAACTATTTTAGGTTTTATAGTAGCTTCATTAGTAATAGTTTGAAATTTATTAACTATCTGCTGTTCATTTGGTAGCTTCTTTTTAGCCATAGTGATTCTCCTTTCTAAATTTGTATAATTATATTATTCCACTTCTTATAATTATAACTCTGGAATATTTTTCAATTCCAAATCTATATGTGTAAACATGCTTATTACATTAATTTAAATCAACTAAAATTTATATATTAAAAAACAAAAAAATCCTTTGATTTTCTCTCAAAAGATTTTTTAGTAATCACTATTCATTTTTATTTCCTTCTAATTATCCTTAGTATTTTTTTATTCCTGTAACTTTTGTTTCATTAAAACCAGTACTTTTTTTTCTATTCTAGATACTTGAACTTGGCTTATACCAAGCATCTTAGCAACTTGTACTTGAGTCTTATCTTTGAAATATCTAAGCATTATTATTTGCCTTGCTTTACTATCAAGACTTCTTAATGCTTCTTTTAATGCAATTCTATTTATCATTTCACTGTCATCTTGACCCTTTTCACTTAGTTTGTCTATAAGTAATACTGGTGCTCCATCATCTTGATGAATAGTATCATATAGATATTGCATACTGGCTGAAGATTCAATAGCAAATAATATTTCTTCTTTATCTATACCAGAAAACTCTGATAATTCTTCAATAGTAGGATCCCTATCTAGCTTTTTAGTTAGTTGTTCTTTATCAAAATGTAATTTTCTAGCTAAAGTTTTTACATTTCTACTAACTTTAATTATACCATCATCTCTTATAAATCTCTTTATTTCTCCTATTATCATAGGAACTGCATAAGTAGAAAACTTAACATTAAAACTGTCGTCAAAATTGTTTATAGCTTTTACTAACCCTATTGACCCTATTTGAAAAATATCTTCATAATCATATCCTCTATTAAGAAACTTTTTGCTAATGGATGATACAAGAGGTAAATTCATTTCAATTACTTTATTCATAGCATCTTGATTACCTGCTTTAGCTAGAGGTATTAATTGTGAATTTTCTTCATAATTATAGGCCTCTTTTCTTACACTTCCATTTTCCATATACTTCACCTAACTTACTGTGTTGAATTTCTTCTTCATTACAACTTTAGTTCCTTTACCATCTTCACTTTTTACTTCTAAGCTGTCCATAAATGTTTCCATTACTGTAAAACCCATTCCTGATCTTTCTAGCTCTGGTTTTGAAGTGTATAATGGTTCCATCGCTTGCTCTACATCTTTTATTCCTTTACCGGAATCTTCAATACTTATAGTTATTTCATTACCAGTTATACTTGCCTCTATTTTGATTATACCCTCTTTTTTATTTTCATAACCATGTATTATAGAATTTGTTACTGCTTCTGATACTGCTGTTTTTACATCTGTTAATTCTTCCACAGTTGGATCTAGTTGAGATATAAATGCAGCTACTGCAACTCTTGCAAACCCTTCATTTTGGGATTTACTCATTAATTCTATACTTATTTTATTATCCACCATCTTAAATCCCCCCATTAAATACTTATCATTGCTTCATCTATATTTTTATAGACATCAATGATTTTAAACATACCTGAAATTTCAAAAACTTTATTTACAGTTCTATTAGCTTCTGCTACACAAATCTTTCCATCTCTATTTTGCATTTTCTTATATCTTCCTATAACTACACCTATTCCAGAACTATCCATAAATGTAACTCCACTGAAATTTAATATAACTTTTCTTATGTTATCTCTATCTATTCTATCATCTATTTTAACCCTTACTTCTTCGGCACTATGATGATCTAATTCGCCCATTAGACTAACAATAAGTTTGTCTTCTTTTTTATCAAATTTTAGATACATATAAACTAGGAACTGTCGCAAATACGAACAAGATAAAAATTAATAATTAATTTTCACCGTGCGCCAGATTCCATCCACCTCCTTAATAGTATTTTGTTAATTTCCTTCTTTTTCCATAATTTTAACATATTAGTTTATTCATAGTCAAATAAAATAATGACTTTCTGTAATAATTTTGATTTATTTAGTTTAAGCAATTCAAGCATATAAAACAAATACTTGTTTTAAGTATAATTTATTTTACACTTTATGGAACTGTAATACAGAAATAATGTATAATAAGAAAATTAAGTATAATATAGCTTTAATATATAAAATGAATATCATTTATTAAATCATTATGGTATAACTTATAGAATTATTAAAAGAGGTTAATTTATGAAAAATAATCAAAAGACCTTTTAATTTATAAAAAAGGAGCTATACACTAATTTCAGTGCAAAAGCTCCATTTTTACTTTCCTTAATTTTACATGCTACTTGTTACCTTATAAAGTAACTGTGACCTGTGCGCTGTGAACTAAAATAACCCCTGTTACCTGACACCTAAACCCAACTGTGAACTGTGCACCCTGCACTGTGAACTAAATAAGCTATTCTTCTTTCTTTTCCTTACTTCCTTTATATTTCTTAACTTCTTCTTGTAAGTCTGAATAAAAATCTTCTATATTTTCATCATCATTTAAAATTAAAGTTTTTATTGCATCTTCTAATGTATCCATAACATATATATGGAATTTTCCTTCCTCCATAGCCTGCTCAATTTCAGGTATCAATATTAGCTCATCTTTGTTTGAAGAAGGTATCAACACTCCTTTATTTTCTACATTATCTAAGAAATCACATACTCTAAAAAATCCTTCCACCTTTTCATTTACTCCACCTATAGCTTGAACTTCTCCTAATTGATTTATAGATCCAGTTACTGCAATAGTTTGCCTTATTGGTTTCTTGCTTAAAGCTGATAATATACAAATAATTTCTGCTACAGAAGCACTATCACCATCTATTAATCCATAAGTTTGTTCAAAACTTAAATAAAAATCTACAGGAATATCTTTATATGGATCTATTATATTATTTAAAAGTCCCTTTAGTATATTTATAGATTTTTCATGTACCTTACCACTTAATCTGCTTTCCTTATGAATATCTATAATTCTTCCGGTTCCTTTATGAGCAATACACGTTATTCTCATTGGTTTTCCAAAAGAATGATATCCAGTATCTAAAACAGCTAACGCATTTATTACACCATTTTTTTTACCCGTTACTGATATTAAAATCTTATTATCTTTATAAAGCTTATCATACTCATCTTCAATTTTTTCCTTTGCATAAGCAATGTCTATTATATCTTTAGAATCTATTACTAATGATTTTCTATTTTTAGCATTATCATTAGATAATATCATTAATTTTTCTATCTCTGTAGTGTCTATATTGACTTTTGTTCTACTATTTGCAGTTCTAGATAAGAATTTAATAACCTCATTTATTCCTTCTTCTGTAATAGGCATAAGTGAATTTTCTTTGATTTTATTATTTATTTCTTTATTTATATAAGCACTAACATTTTCATTTACCTCAACTATAGGGTCAAATTCAGCTCTTAACGGAAATAACTTCCCAAAGTCTTCATCTAAGCTATATAATGCATCATAAGTTTCGTGATCACCAATTAGAATAATCTTAACATTTATAGGTATTGGCTGAGGCTTTAATCCATTAATTGATATTACCTCTACATATGACTTTGAAATATCATATGTTATCTTATTAGTCATTAACGCTTTTTTAAGGTGATAATATGAATATACATTGCTAGCAAGGGAGTTTACTCTAATAATTAAGCAGCCTTCGTTTGCTTTTAATAAACTTCCTGGATTTATTAAAGATATATCAGTTGTATATACTCCATTATGATTTTCATACTCTATAAATCCCATTAAATTATTTAAATTAGGATCTTCTTCATATATTACAGGAGGAATAGTTCTTAAGCTATTATCAACTAATAAGTGTATATCATATTTATTTATAACTTGATAAAGTTGTTCTTCATCTTCATCTATATCCATGGTATAGCAATTTATTATTTCTTTTTCCATTGATATAAATAACTTTTCTAAATACTCATATGAATTATCATCATCTATAAACTCAAGTAAAGCTTCATCTTTATACGCTTCCATCTCATTTGCTAAAAAATCACTATATATTTCTTTAAGCTTCTTTATGGATTTTGTTTCTATCTCTTTTAACTTACCTAAAACTATTTCAGCCTTTTTCTTTAAAATAGATGCTTTTGCTACAATAGCTTCTTTTCTATTCTTTTCTAAATTATCATACTCTCTTTCACTTATTGATTTACCATTAACTAATGGTATAAAGGCTACACCCTTGTTAGTAACCTTAACTTCAAAATCTTCTTTTTTAGCCATATCCATTAATTCACTTATATAATCATTTCTCTTACTTTGTATTTCTTCTATAAGCTTATCTTTTTCATCTTCTGAAGAAGCATTATAAAACTCTTCTACTATTTCTATATAATTATTCTTTATTTCTTCAACAGCGTCTTTTAATTTTTTACCATTCCCATTATTAATAAATAATACTTCTGGTTTCTTATTATCTTCTAATGTAACATAACAAATATCCTTTGGAGGTTCTAGATATTTATACTGCTCCTGTATATATAATTGTAGCTTATTTAATTTTTCTTTAGAGAATGAATCTATTAAATAAAGATTATATCCTTCCTTATTTATCTTAATAGCTCTCCCAATCTTTTCATACTCACTATCTATTTCAGGAATTTTCGTTACACTGCCTTTCAACTTACTTTTTTTAAAGTTAAAATCAAATTTTACCTCTTTTAAAGTTAATTCTTTTCTCATATATTTCCTACTTTGCAAATTGCATTTAGCAATCATTAAGAAGCAGTTTCCCCCCTTTTTTTAGTATTTATTATATAGATATTCTTAAGGGGCTTGTTTAGGGAACAATTTTTTATAAATTTAATTTATATTTTTTATAGTAATATTTCTTAAAATACCTAAACTACTTAAATATTTGTTTTAATATCCTGTATATGAATAAGAGACCTAGAACTTTAATTCTAGGTCTCTTATAATTACATTAATTCTATAAACTTGTTTACTGCTTCTTCTGCATTTTTATAATCTTCTTCAGATGGAACAAAACAGAATGACAATCCCGGTTCCACAACTTTAAGTTTTAAGTCCTTTAGTCTTGATGTAAGCATTTTTACACCTTCTCCACTCCATCCATATGAGCCAAAGGCTAATGCTGCTTTTCCTCTGTTTATTATCGGATTAACTAATGATAATAAATCCCAAGAAGGTTTCACTGCATCTTGATTTATTGTTGGAGATCCTATCATAACGCCTTTAGCTTTTTCTATTTTGGAGATACTTTCTTCTATAGAAATAGATGTTATTTCTGTTACATCTGCTTCAAAACCCTTTTCTACTAATTTTTCTTTCATAAAATTAGCCATACCTTCTGTATTTCCATAAGCTGAAATATAAAAAATTTCTACTTTTTTATTGTTTACAGCTTCTTCTGTAGCCCACTCTCTGTATAAGTTTAAAATTTTATCTATATTAGAAACGTGAACTGGTCCATGACTTGGTGCAATACATTCTATATTTAAATCTTTTATTTTTTGTAGTCCCATTAAAACAAACTTCTTAAATGGTCCCATTATACAATTAAAATAATATTCCATTTCTACGAAATAATCTTCATTTAAACTTTCTGTAATTCCACCACTTGGACAATAATGTGAACCTGTAAAATCACAAGTAAATAATAAATTTCGCTCTTTCACATATGTGAAAATTGTATCTGGCCAGTGTAAATTAGGAGCACTTATAAATCTAAGAGTTGTTTCTCCAAGACAAATTTCATCTTTTGCTTCTATAGCATTAAATTCTCTATTTAATATATTTTTCAAATAATTTAATGCAGCTTTAGATCCTACTACTTTTATTTCAGGATAATCCTCAATTAGTTTTATTAATGATCCGCTGTGATCTAATTCTGTATGCTGAACTATTACATAATCTACTGTTTTTTCTCCAATTACTTCTTTTAAATTCTTTTTAAATTCATCATAAAAACCTGTTTTTACTGTGTCAACTATAGCTATTTTTTCATCATTTACTACGTAAGAGTTATAGGTTGTTCCTTTTTTTGTTTCCATTATTATATCGAATACTTTTAAATCTGGATCCTTAACACCTATCCAATAAATATTATCCTTTAACTTCTCCTGTAACATATCCCTACCTCCAACTTTAACTTTTATTCTTCTTCCTATATATCAGTAATATTTTACCATAAAATTATCTGCCAAACAATTATAAAATTCGACATTTTCTACATAACTATTATACTTAATTAGATTTTTCTATGGAAGTATTATTTTTTTATCATTTCTGTTAAATCATCTATTTCTATTATATATTCATAATGCAGAGCTCTTGTTAAGGATACATATAACAATCTCTCATCTAACAAAGTTTCTTTATAATTGTTAGAACTTGGATTATAAATAATAGTTGCATCAAATTCTAATCCCTTTGTAAGGTAAGATGGAATTATTATAATATTATTATCATGATCTTTCTCATTTCCTTTTATTAAAGATACTTTTAGCTTTGAATGTTTTTTTATAAGTTTTTCTAATATCTTTCCTTCATCTGCTCCTTTTGTAATTATAGCTATGCTGCTTTTACCCTTTTGAATAATATTAGAAACTATCTCATTTATCTTATTAACAACATCTTTATCACTATTACATTTAATAACCTCCGGGATATCTCCATGTCTTAGCACTGGTTTTGCTCTTTTTAAGTCTAAATTTTGTGCTTCTAAAGCTAAATTAGCAAAATCTATTATTTCCACAGTAGATCTATAACTCTGAGTTAACTGCATAAAAGTTGCCTTACCATCAAATACCTTTTCTACTATGTCACTCCAATTTTTTATTCCTTTATAATAGTATATACCTTGTGCTATATCTCCTACTAAGGTTAGAGAATTTCCCTTAGTTAATTTATTTATTAAATAAATTTGAAATGGATTATAATCTTGAGCTTCATCAACTACTATATGAATAAACTTTTCTTTTTCCTCTACCCCCTCTAAAAGCATGTTAATATATAAAAGTGGTGCTAAATCATCTTCGTCTATAATTCCTTTGCTATAATTTTCAATAATTTCATTTTTCATAAATTCTGATAGTTCACTTGGAATTTTATTCAAAGATGCAATTTGGAAAAATTCTTCATTCTTAAATAAATTCACGTATATATCTTTTGAAGTTATTCCTCTCCAATTTTTGAAGTATTCATTCATTTCTTTTTTAGCATTATTCTTTATATTATTTTTTATTTCATCTCTTTTAGAATATATTTCAATTAGTTTTTTTCTTCGCTCATCTCCATCTTCTAATTCTCTTTTTATCTCTTTAATTTTTATATCCCATTCAAGATCAATTTGAATACATAAAATTTCAATCTTCTCTTTAAGTTTCAAATTTAGATACCGTTTTATTTCATCTTTTCTTTTATTTATAGGATAACTTTTTAAATCCTTTAAATACAATCTCATTATTTCTCTCTTATTAAATAATATATAGTCCTCTATAGTTATATCTGTTATGTCAACAGCATCACCCTCTAAAAGAGCTATGTATCTATCTATAATAGTTTTAAAAGTTAAAGTTCCTTTTATCTTAGATGCATTAGTTATAAATTTGCACCTTTGAGCATCTTCTGATTCAATCAATTCTTTTAGTTTTTCGTCTTTCCCCTTAACTTTAGATTTAATTTTTAAATATTTTAATACTAAATCTTGAAATGTTGTTTGTTTTACTTCATCAACTCCTAAGTTAGGAAGTATATCTGAAATATAATCTAAAAATAGCTTATTAGGTGCCAAAACTAATATATCTTTTCCTTTTACCGTTTCTGAATATCTATATATTAAATAAGCTAATCTATGTAAGGCTATTGTTGTTTTTCCTGAGCCTGCAGAACCTTGAACAATTATAGGTAAGTTTTTAGGCCATCTTATAATTTCATTTTGTTCTTTCTGAATAGTTGCAACTACTTCTTTTAGCTTTTTACCTCTACTCTCTTCTAGGTTTATCTTTAAAAACTCATCAACTAAATCATTTCCTTCATCACTGGTTTTTAGCATTATTTCATTTATTCCCTCATCGAAAATTTCTTCTAACTCTTCCTCTTTAAACAAAAATTTTCTTTTTACCGATAAATTGCCTTCTACTATACCTGATGGTGCTTTATAGTATGCGTATCCTCCAGTTCCACTATAATATAAATCCGCTACTGGTGTTCTCCAATCAACAATAATTTCTTCTCCATCTAATGCTGAACTTACTGATTGTTTTCCAATATAGATACTCTCATCTTCACCTCTTAATTCTCTGAAATCAACTCTGCCAAAATAAGGAACCTTTAAAGCTTCCTCATAATTTTTTATATCCTTTTTTAATACAGAATATATTTTTTCTGTAGTCTCTTTCTCTTCATTATAACTGCCTTTTGATTCTTTTGTTAAAAGTTTTAATTTATTTTCTATAATTTCATAATTTTTTCTTTTTTCTAAAAGTTCACTAGTTATTTTTTTTCTTTTTTCTTCTAATATCTCTTTTTCGAGTTTTAAATTTTCATCCATACCATTACCTCTACTTTTAACTAATGCCTTAATTATAGGATAATTAGATTTTAAATTCAATTATATAATATATAAAATAATAGTCTATGCTAACATTTACCCATAATATCTAGATATATTCCAATTATTAACTATAATTTATATAATTATTCCGTTACTTCTTTATATTTTTATTACTTTCATTATTATAGATATAATAAGTATTTTACTTTCCATAATTGTATGTTAGAATCTTTACGTAAAGGAGATGTTCGTATGTCTAAGCAAACTAAAACACCTAACTATATAAAAATAGCTATAGATATAGCACATAGAATAATTAATAATGAATTTTTAGAGGGAAGTAAAATAACTGGTAGAACTACTTTAGTTAGTATATATAATGTTTCACCAGAAACTATTAGAAGATCTTTGGCTTTATTAAAAGATATGAATGTTGTTACTATAAATGAGAAAAGTGGAATTATAATAAATGATAAACAATCCGCTAAGGATTTTTTAAATAAATTTAAAACCAAATCTGATTTTACTCACTTAAATAGTGAAACATTTGATTTAATAAAACAAAGAAAAGAAATTGATACTAAGCTTGAAAAAAACATTAATTCTATAATTGAATTTGCTACTCAACTAAGAAATGTAGGATCAATAATCCCTTTTGAAAGTATTGTTGAAAAAGATAGTATTGCTGTTGATAAAAGTATAGGTGAATTAAATTTTTGGCACAATACAAAAGCTACTATAATAGCAGTAAAAAGAAATGGCGATTTATTCTTATCACCTGGACCTTATTTTAAAATTAACGCTCAAGATGTAATAGTTTATGTTGGTGAAGATTCTGTTTTAGAAACAGTAAAGAATTATATATCTTTACCAAGTAATATACATACAAAATAACAGCTAAAGATTTTACTTTAGCTGTTATTTTATATCTAGAATATAATTAAGTGCATCTTCAAATTTTAATTTTCTTACTTTTTTTCTAAGCTTGTATTTTATTTTTTCAATATATTTTATTGAAAATGGTAAATATTCCTCTATAGATTTTATATATTCAATTGAAAAAAATTCCTTGCTTAATATTACTGAAAATAATATAAGCATTATACAGTTTATTTTTATAAGCTCTTTTAACTCCATTATATTTCGTCCTTTAAAACAAGTAGAATCATTTAATACTGTTAACGTAAAATTAATTAATTTATTTGCTATTGTATCTAATTTATATCTTGATGCCAATTGTGACATTATTGTTGTATGATTATTAGCTATATCTATTTTTACATCTTGAAGATCATCAGCAAGTTGAAGTAAAAAACCATAAAATATACAAAATGATATTTCATCTTTATTTAACTTTCCCTTTGTTAAAAATCCATCTACTAATACTGATGATCCACCCTTTTCTATTGAAATCTCTAAAATATTATTTTCATAAGGGACACTTATATATTCTTGTTGATTTAAACTTTTTATTTGCCCTTCATGAATTAATAATAAAGCTTCATATAATTTATTATACTTATTTCTTTCAAATGTTTTTTCTATATATTCCACTAACTTATAAACTAGTTTTTCATATTCATTCTTACTTTCTATGACCTCACCTTTTAATTTTTTCTTTAGATTATGATTAAAATCTTTCTTTTCATTTATATCTATTTTTATATCATCTAAATAATTATCTGTATATGGATATAACATACTATATCCAAAAATAGCTTTTGAAAATTCTACCTTCTCACCAAAAGATGCTTGGAGAAGATTTATAATCCAAACATTCCTCATCGCCTGGCCTATATCTACATAATTTAGATTTTTATCAAATTCTTTTGCTTTCCTTATAAATGTTTTTGTGCTATCAAAGAAATTCTCTTTAAATTCTTCATTTAATATTCCAAGTTTAAATGTATCTTTCTCACTATAAATAAAATCATCTATTATTTTATTAATTTCTGCTTTCCATAAAATTCTTTCATCATCTTCTTTAGGAAAATTTTTAACTTTTTCTATTATTAAATCTATATAATTATCTAATCTATTTTCTTTTATTTTTTTCTCTTCAGCTGTATATTTTTTTATATCTAAATTTAATTTTTTATCACTTTTCCACCATAATTCACTACATTCTAAATTTATCCTTTTTGTTTCCTCCATATATTTATCCTCCAAATTCTACTACTTCTTATCTCCCATTCCTACAATATTGTAAGCTGCTTTTCCTACTAACCCTCTCCATACTCCAATATTTATATCTGGATGATAAACATGTTTTGAAAGCCCTGAATTCTTCCAATATCTATGATCTGCATCTCCATACTCTAAAGGTTCCTCTCCAAATCTTCTCCATAAATTATACATAAATATATATTTTATCTTAGGTTTATTAAGTTTTTCAGATAATATATTTTTACTGAATCTACTAGATATATCTTTTATTTTTTCTACATTTTTATTACTTAATACCATGGCTCTATATGCTATTGGCATTATTTCTACGAAGTTAAATCCCCAATAATACAAAATATCTCTAATATATTTTGAAGAAGCTTTATGTCCTGCTCCTGCAGTAGTAGTAATTACCAAAGCCTTCTTCTTAAAGAACTTTGGTCTATGAAAATTATAAGACATATGATCTATAAATGTTTTTAAAAGTCCACTAACTTGCATTGAATAAGTAGGTGAAGTTATTATAATAAAATCCGAATCCTCAATTTCTTTAACTATATAATTTATCTTCTCTTTATGTGGACACTTATCTTCCCCTTTATAAATACATAAAAAACATCCATTACAATGGGGTATATTTTCTTTACCTAATTCAATATCTTTAAACTCAAATTCTCCATACTTTCTCATCTCATCTTTAGCTATATTTAATACTTCCCAAGTATTTCCCCTCCTTGGGCTACCATGTATAACAGTACATCTCATATTTCCCTCCAAAATAAAAGAGAAAGCATTATATTCTGCCTTCTCCTTTGCTAATCATTTCCATTAAATTATACAGTATATTTATCTAATTTGTAAACTTTTATAAATTAAAATAAACTATACTTGCATCATCTCTTTTCTTTAATCTTGGATAACTATTACAGCTACTATCTTTCTCTTGTTCCTCATATAAAGTATTAAATATATTTTCTATATTCTTTTCCTTTACTTCGCTTATAAACTCTTTATAATCTCTTGATAAATTAAATGTATCATAATATTGTGAAAATCCATCTGAAGTAATACAGATACTAGTTTCATTACTTATAGAAATTTTATTATACAAACCTTTGTCAACTGCGCCTTCATCTAGTTCTAATATCCAATATCCATTTGGCTTATTCTTTAATTTTCTTACACTAATAACCTCATCATTGCAAAGTTTTCTTGAATCTAATATAGAAATATTATTTAGTTTACTTACTTCTCTCATTTTTTTCAAAATCTTTTCCTCTAAAGCTATTAGTCTCTTATCAACAATTTCTTTTATTGATTTATTTTCTTGTGAGTATATTAATGTACAATCACCAATTACATAATACTCTAGTTCTTTACTACTAAATTTTACTAAAGATAAAGCTGCACAAGGGTAATCAATTTCTTCTAGAGCATTAAATCCATCATATTTAGAATATTTCTCTTTAACCTCTTTAACTGCATTTTTTATTATTTCTTTAATAGGTTTTGAACTATTTATATGCTTTCTTAAATAATTATCTAATGATTCAACATACCATAATGCATCAGTTTCTTTCTCAGTAATTCTTTTTCCAGTTAATCCTGTTGCTCCATCTAATACCCATGCTGCGCCATCAATTATAGTAACTTTATCTTCATTTGGCTTAACATCAGATCCCTGCCTTGATAGAAATTTTATATTTTTCATATAATTAATCCCTCCAGTTATAAATTGCTAAGCAATTTATTCAGTTCACAGCTCTCAATTCACAGTTCACAGTTTATGATAAAACTACTTCTTAGTTTCCAAAATTCAAGCTATATCAACTCTTTGATTGTTGATATAATAATTTCTTAATTCATAAAAGATAAATTATTTCCATAACTTGCATTGTAAACTGCAAAATTTTACTAATTCTTAAATGAATGAATTGGTGCTGGTATTCTTCCACCCCTTTGAATGAATAGTGAAGATGAATATTTGTTCACTGGCATTACTGGAGCAGTTCCTAGTAATCCTCCAAATTCAACTAAGTCTCCCACTTTGCATCCTGGAGCTGGTATAACTCTTACTGCTGTAGTTTTATTATTAATCATCCCTATTGCTGATTCATCTGCAATCATAGCTGCTATTGTTTCTGCTGGTGTATCGCCAGGTACAGCTATCATGTCTAATCCTACTGAACATATAGCAGTCATAGCCTCTAACTTTTCTAAGTTTAATGATCCATTTAATACAGCATCAATCATACCAGCATCTTCTGAAACTGGTATAAATGCTCCACTTAATCCACCTACATGACTACATGCCATAACTCCACCTTTTTTAACAGCATCATTTAATAATGCAAGAGACGCTGTTGTGCCATGAGTTCCAACTACTTCAAGACCCATTTCTTCTAATATGTGTGCAACTGAATCTCCTACTGCTGGCGTTGGAGCTAATGATAAATCTACAATTCCAAATGGAACTCCTAATCTCTCAGAAGCTTCTTTTGCAACTAATTGACCAACTCTAGTTATTTTAAATGCAGTTTTCTTTATAGTTTCTGAAACTACATCAAATGACTCTCCCTTAACCTTTTCTAGCGCTCTTTGAACAACTCCAGGTCCGCTTACCCCAACACTTATAACCTTGTCAGCTTCTCCAACACCATGAAAGGCTCCTGCCATAAAAGGATTATCCTCAACAGCATTACAGAACACTACAAGTTTGGCACAGCCAAATCCCTTTGTCTCCTTTGTGTACTCAGCAGTCTTTTTAATTACTTCGCCCATTTCTCTAACTGCATCCATATTTATTCCACATCTTGTTGAACCAACATTTACAGATGAACATACTTTGTTAGTTTTAGCTAATGCTTCTGGTATAGAATCTATTAATATTTTATCTCCCTTTGTATATCCCTTTTGTACTAAAGCTGAAAATCCCCCTATAAAATCTACGCCTAAAGTTTCTGCTGCTTTATCTAAAGTTTGTGCAAACTTAACATAATCTGTTTCGTCTGTAGCTCCAGCAATTATTGATATAGGCGTTACAGATATTCTTTTATTTACTATAGGAATTCCAAATTCATTTTCAATCTCTCTTCCTACTTTAACTAAATCCTTGGCACTATTAACTATTTTATTATATATCTTTTCTCTTGCCTTATCTCCATCTGAATCTATACAATCTAGTAACGAAATTCCCATAGTTATAGTTCTTATATCAAGTTTTTCTTCTTCTATCATCTTTATGGTCTCTAATATATTATTACTATTCATTTTTTACCTCCAATTATAAAGTGTGCATTGAATTAAATATTTCTTCTCTTTGAATTTTAACATCTACTCCAAGTTCTTCACCTTTTGCTACTAATGCACTCTTAATATCCTCAAAGGTAGAATTAGATTCTTTTAAATCTAACATCATTATCATGGTAAAATATTTATCCATTATTGTTTGATTAACATCTAATATGTTTATGTTTAATCTTAATAATTCATTGCTAACCCCTGCAATTATTCCCACTTTATCTTTTCCTATTACTGTTAAAATAGCTTTCATTATCCCCAACTCCTAATTTTAAATTTATAACATTTATATATATTCTAAAAAAGTTATTATAATTTTATCCTTACTACGTAAGTTTGTCAATTTGAAATATATATCATTCGTAAATTTAAACTTATTAATTTTCATTTATATTATTATGTGATGAACATTAATAAGTGTCTAATATTTAATTAAAATATATAAATAGTTAACCTCTATATAAGTATTATACAAATTTTATTGCTTTTTTTAGGCTTTTTCACTATTTTTTCTAAATTGTATTTAATTAATTAACCTTTTCTATTATAATATAGTTATTGCACGGGTTAATTTAGTTATCCCTTTACAATTTATATATACCAAATAATTAGGCAGACTTCTATTATAGAGTCTGCCTAGTTATTTTCACATAAAAAATTCATCTTCTAAGGATTCAAGATCAATAATTTTAATTTCTTTTAAGTTAAAATCTATTAATCCCATATCCTTCATTTTAATTAATTCTCTTGAAAGAGATGGCCTTGGTATTCCAAGTTCTTCCGCAAAGTCCTTTTTAGAAGATATCTTAAAAGAAAATGTATTATTTCTTTTATAGTTATCTAATAAAACCTTACATATTTTCCTTCTTATAGAATCTAATTCTATTAGGTTTATTTTTTTATTTAATATAACTATTTTTTGTGATAACAATTCTAATATATTTTCTGTAAATTGAGTATTCTTTTGAATTATTCCTAAGACACTTTTTTTAGGGAAAGATAATACCTTACAATCCTCAATAGCCATTACTGTTGCTGGATATTCTCTTGCTTTAGAAAATAATAATGCCTCTGCAAATACATCACTAACATCAAAGGTTGCTAAAGTCAGTACTTTTCCATTTTCATATATAGTCTGAATAACAGCCTTACCTTCAACTATTACTGATAAACTATTACATTTTTCACCTTGATTTGCTATTACTTCACCCTTCTTATATGCCTTTAAAAGATATACTTCCGACTTAAGTATTTCTTCGATTTCATTATTTGATATTCCCTTAAAAAAGCAAGTATTTTTTAAAACATCTATCATAAATAAATTTCCTTTCCAAGTATTTTCGCATTGCAAAAATACTTCAGTTTACATTTCACACCTTAAGATTAGTTAATTATTTAGTAAGAATCTCCACTTTAAATGAGATGCAATTACATATGTATCCATTGGTTCATTTAATATATCTCTTATTCCTTCTTCCTTAGGATTAAAGCCTTCATTATCTGCCCAAACAATTAAGTTATCATCTCTGCCACTTATTAAATCATTATGTATATCTAAATAGCAATCGAAGATATCACAACTATAATGTTCTTGCCAACCAACTATATGAAACTTTTTCACATTTGTAAAACATAATTCTAATACCTTTTTGGCACATTGGCTTTGAAAAATCATATGAAGTTTTCTATCCTCCGGCATTCCAAAACCCATGTTTCCTTCATTATCTACAGATGTACCACTTTTATAATTTAATTCCACTAAGCAAGAATCATGAAAGCCACAATACTCTTTAATCAAATATTCTATATCTTCTCTATTGTTAATTTCATTCCATTCCATATAGCAAACGCTCCTTAAATATGCCTATACTTATATTTAAATTTATTGACTATTCACATTAAACTTATTTATTGTTTTTATTATAACATATTTTGTAAATATGTATAACTTTTAATAATGTAGATACTTTAAGATATAAAAATAGCCTTAGACAAGTCCACTTAATGGTCTAAGGCTTAAAGATTACTTATAAGGAAACTCGACTCACATACGTTCGCTGAGTAAGTTCCACCAACCTATTTTTCTCTTCTTCTATTATCTTCTTATTAAGTCTTTCAAATAATATTGTAACTTCCTCAATTGATACTCCATACTTCGGCACAATTATTTCCCACCTATCCTCATTAATAGCTAACCATACTTTTATTTTACCTGAAGATTCTGGCAAAAATGGTGATAATAAATTTGCTAAATTTGCTATTGAATAAATACAATTATATATTGTGTTACCACAAACTTCCAAATCATCTTTTACAGTAATCCATGGTGCGTTTTCATCAAAATATTTATTGATACTTCTTATAAATTCAAAAACTTTCTCAAGTGCAATTTTAAAATTTCCTTGTTCTATAAGGTTTCCTATAATATTATATAAAATATCTATTTTTTCTTTTATATTGATATCCACTTCTCCATTAGGAATTTTATTATTAAAATATTTTTTAGCAAAAACTAAAGTTCTATTAACTAAATTACCATATGCCCCTAATAATTCACCATTATTACTATTCACAAATTCTCTCCAAGAAAAGTCAGTATCTCTTTTTTCTGGTGCATTAATTAAGAAAAAGTATCTTAATGTATCTGAGTTATAACGCTCTATTATATCTGGTACCCATACTGCCCAGTTACTACTTGTTGATATTTTTTTACCCTCTAATGTTAAATATTCACTAGATATTATCCTATCTGGTAACTTATTATATCCTATACCCTTTATTAATGCTGGTAAAATTATGGAGTGAAATGGTATATTATCTTTACCATGTACATAATATGAAGTAGCATTTTCTTCCCAAAACTCTTTATATGATTTTTTATTTTCTAATGCCCATTTTTTACTCATTGTAAGATATCCAAGTACTGCATCTATCCACACATAAACCTTTTTATCTCTAAATTGTTGTATGGGTATATCTACTCCTAATGATAAGTCTCTTGATATAGCCCTATCACATAACCCTTCATTTAGGTATCTTTTTGTATTATTTACTGCATTAACTCTCCAATTACTTTGAGTTTTATCTAGGTTTTCTTTAATAGTGTTTTGAAATTTAGATAAAGCGAAATATAACTGTTTTGTATTCTTTACTATTGGTGTATTATTACATAACTTACATTTTCTTTCTGAAAGTTCTAATGGTTCTAGTAAAGTACCACAATTATCACATTGGTCTCCTCTTGCAATTGAATTACATTTTGGACACACTCCTTCAACATATCTATCTGGTAAAAACTGCTTACAATGTTGACAGTATATTTGCTCTACTTCCTTTTCATAAATTAATCCTTTATTGTATAGTAAAACTATAGCTTCTTGTACATCCTTCTTATGAAATTCATCATCTGTTCTACCATAATAATCATATGAAAAATTTAACCTTTCAAAACACTTTTTGAATTCTGCATGATATTTATCTGCTATATCCTTTGGCGATACACCTTCTTTCTTTGCTCTTATTGATATAGGAGTTCCATGACAATCACTCCCTGAAACATATAATACATTGCATCCCTTCATCCTATAATATCTTGCTAATACATCTCCTGGTAATAATGCAGCTATATGGCCAATATGTATTGACCCATTAGCATATGGCCAAGCCCCTCCAATAAAAATATTCATTTTCTAAATCCTCCTTATTAATAATAAAACTTAAATATAAAAAAGCTCCCGTTCTAAGAAATTAATCTTAGGAACGAGAGCTAAACTTCGTGTTACCATCCTATTTCATGCATACCTTACAATATGCACCTCATCAAGTACGTCATATATAATATGATTATACTCTATCACTATAACGGGTGAATCCGTTGCAGCCTTAATTTTTATAACAAAAATCTCGGTACACCGCTCCAAGGCCATTTTCACTTTAATATCCTTTGCTTCCTCTCACCAATGGAAACTCTCTGTATAAGTATTCTTAAAGTTACTTTCCTCTTCATTGCATTTGTAATTATTATACTCTTCTTAATTACATTGTCAATATACAAATTTAGTAAAATTCTACGTCATTTGTGGTACGATTCACCGCACCGTAAGTAAAAAAGTTTAGACTTGCCCGTATACAATATAATTAATATAATTTCAAATTCAAGTTTCAACTATGTTTTTATAAAAAAATAAGTAGCAAAACCACCTAGATTCTACTACTTATTTCAAATTAATATTTAACCAATTTGGTGTTTTCTTATCTTTCCAAACAACTTCACCATCTTTAATAACCATAACTAATTTAAACATTTCTGAATTATCGTATATATTAATTTTGTCACATATATTAATGACTTTACTCAAATTTGCTAAAGAATCGAAGTATCTTCTTTCTATAGCCTCATCTGGTATTCCATGACCACCTTTTCTTACTCGTATTGCAACTCTTTCTTTCGCAATATCGACACTTTTTACCCCTATATAATTCATAGTAACATAAAATCCTTTTTCTTTTGCCAATTTTATATTACTAATAATACTTTTTCCTGATAAAGTAGTTTCTTGATTAAATGATATTCCTTCAACTATATATTTTTTTATTAGTTTTATAGCTTCTCTAGCACATTTAATTTGAAGATTATTATCTTGCCAATGTCCTATCCTTGAAACCATTTCATCAGTATTTATTCTCTTTTCATCTATATTTTCATTATAATAAATAGATTTATATATAGAAGTTTTTCCTGCACCATTAACTCCTGCAAATATAGTGTAATTTTTCATATTAATTACCTATAACTTTCATTTGCTCTCTTTGTAATAGGATATTAGATAAATTTGCATAAAAATCTTGTTCTTCTTTTGTTTTTGAGTTTAAAAGCAATTCCATAATATCAGTATAGGAATACTTTAAAAAAATATCATATAAATTGATATACTTATTATCCATATAATCCTCCTTTAGAACTTAATTTATAAATTAATTATATACCAAATAATTAAAATAATAAACCTAAGATCTAATAATTTGGGTTCCCATAGATACGCTTCACCTTACCATAAGTAAAAAAATTTAGACTTTCAAATATACATCTTAATCAGTATTATTTCAAAATGAAGTTTTAATTATATTTTTTTATAAAAAAATAACTAACAAAACATTTATTATTTTGAATAGCTACTTTTCCAATATATTATTTGCCTAATTAGGTATTTTTTTATCTTGCCATATTAGCTTGCCATTTTTTAAATAAATACCTTCTCTTAACACTTCTGTATTATCATATATATTTACTTAATTTAAATCTATTAAGTCTATTAATTTTTACAAAACAAACTTTTTTCATTAGTGATGATTTTCGCTATCGTAACACCATTTTGCTATTTCGGCAATAAGCTCAAGAGGTAATGGCTTGCTGTAAGGAAACTGAACTGCGCCTTTACTTGTCTTGTATTCTGTAAGCTTTTCGCTAAAATGCTCTACAGCTTTATCTCCAGGATATAATCCAATATGCTTTTTAAATGCTGCAAAATGAATTATATTTTGTTTATTCCAATAAGTTGGCATACTCCAAGAAATACGTTCTTCTGCATATGGGAGTGCTTCACGAATTGTATCTCTAATTTGATTTAATAATGGCCAAAGCTCCTCTGATTGCATACTAATATAGTCGTCAATAGTTTTAGGTTTCTCACCACAGTAATGTTCTTGGTTGGTATTCTTGAACTCTTTGCCGCATTTATCACATTTCCACATATTAGATCTTCCTCACTCTCACTCTAATTATTATCTTCATTATAAATATTTTACTCAATAACTTATTAATTTATATAGCTTATAAAAATTATTTGCTTTATTAATTATAACATATTCTGTAAACAAATCATTGATTATTCAACTTTATAACTCTATTAATGAAATAGGATTAAGATTGCAATTATCGCTGGTGTAGAAAGAATTATCACTGTAATAATGAATATTAATTTTATATATTTACTTATTGTATTTTCTTTAATTAAGCTAATTCTTAAAATCAATAATGAAGCAATTAAAATAATAATAGCAATAATACCATATGCCATAAAGGTAAATGTACCTGTCATTGTTGATTTTCCAACACTAACTTCATATGAATTTATTTGATATTTTCTTATAGCTCCTATACATGTTATTAATATAAATAATATAAGCGGGTAAAATTTCTTCACTAATCTCATATACCAAATCACCTCTCTATCATATTTCTACACAAATAAACCTATACCTTTATATCATAATTATATTTTCAAAAAAATAAGATAGACTTTTAAATTCTATCCTAGGTAATTAAAACTCGAAAACTGAAGGAAAGAAATTATAAATAGTTATCTACATATAAACTTTTTATAAATTATCTAAAAGTAAAAAGAAGCTTGTCTCCCTAAATAATTAGTTCAACAAGCTTCTTTTAATATTTATATTATGCTAAAAACATTTTTAAATCATCTTCAACATTTGTTATTCCACCGATTCCAAAGTTTTCAACAAGTACTTTAGCAACATTTGGTGAAAGGAATGCTGGTAGAGTTGGTCCTAAGTGGATATTCTTAACTCCTAAGTATAGTAATGATAATAATACTATAACAGCTTTTTGTTCGTACCATGCAATGTTAAATGCTATTGGTAATTCATTGATATCTTGTAATTCAAATACTTCTTTAAGTTTTAATGCAATTAATGCTAATGAGTATGAATCGTTACATTGTCCTGCATCTAAAACTCTTGGAATTCCACCGATATCTCCTAAATCTAATTTATTATATTTGTATTTTGCACAACCTGCTGTTAATATAACAGTGTCTTGTGGTAATGCTTTTGCAAAATCTGTATAGTAGTTTCTTGATTTAGCTCTTCCGTCACATCCTGCCATTACGAAGAACTTCTTAATTGCTCCTGTCTTAACCGCATCTACAACTTTATCTGCAAGTGCAAATACTTGATTATGAGCAAATCCTCCAATGATTTCTCCCTTTTCTATTTCTGTTGGAGCCTTACAAGTTTTAGCAAGTTCAATTATTTCTGAGAAATCCTTAGCTTGTCCATCCACTCCATCTATGTGCTTACATCCTGGGAATCCTGCAGCTCCAGTTGTAAATACTCTAGCCTTGTAGCTATCCTTTGGTGGTACTATACAGTTAGTTGTCATAAGGATTGGTCCATTGAAGCTTTCAAATTCTTCTTTTTGCTTCCACCATGCATTTCCATAGTTTCCTACAAAGTTATCATATTGTTTGAATTTTGGATAGTAATGAGCTGGTAACATTTCTGAGTGAGTATAAACATCTACTCCAGTTCCTTTTGTTTGCTCTAATAATTGTTCTAAGTCTTTTAAATCATGACCTGAAACTAATATTCCTGGCTTGTTTCCAACACCTATATTAACTTTTGTTATTTCTGGATTTCCATAAGTTCCAGTATTAGCACTATCAAGTAGAGCCATACCGTCTACCCCTACTTTACCTGTTTCTAAAGTTAAAGCAACTAACTCATCTGCAGTTAAAGTATCATCTAATAACTTAGCTAAAGTTTCTTGCATAAATGCACTTACTTCTTCATTGTCATAGCTTAATTCATTAGCATGTTTCATGTATGCTGATAAACCTTTTAATCCATAAGTTATAAGTTCTCTTAAACTTCTTACATCTTCATTTTCAGTTGCTAATACTCCAACTACTGTTGATTTTGCATCATATTCTTCTCTTGTAGTAGCTGTCCATAATGCTGCTTCTGATAAACCATCTTTATTTGATAATTTAGCTAATAATTCTTCTTTTATTTCTAAAACTCTTTTTACTCTATCATAGAATATTTCATCATCAAAGTTAGCATTAGTTATAGTTGTAAATAGATTTATAGTTATGAAATGGTTAACTTCAGCTGAAATTTCTTTTCCTTCTTTTCTAAGTCTAGTTGTAACCTCTGATAATCCTTTTGTTGTATATACTAAAAGGTCTTGCATTCTAGCAAGGTCTGGTGACTTTCCACAAACTCCAAATTGAGTACATCCTGTACAACCTGCTGTTTCTTGACATTGGAAACAGAACATTTTATTTTCCATTTAAAAATCCTCCTCGATAATATAAACTTAATTTATTTCTTTCTTGATTACATTATATGAGGATTTTAATCGGAATTCGGTAACAAGCGTTACCAAAGAATTAAAACTTTTAAAATTAATAAATTAATTTTGTAATACTAGATTAATTATTAATAAAGCCTCTTCCTTTCCATTTTCCTGTTTTCCATCTTATTAGTACTAGTATTGCTCTAAACCATTCATCTATAGCAAATGATATCCACACTCCTACAAGTCCTAAATTTAGTTTTACTCCAAGGATATATGCTAAACCAACTCCAAATGTCCACATTGAGAATACTCCTATATATACTGGAAATTTAACATCGCCTGTTGCTCTTAATCCATTAATTCCAACTATATTTATACATCTTCCTGGCTCTAATATTATTTCTATTATAAGTACCATTACTGCTATATACATTATTTCTGAACTACTTGTTAAAAGTCCTAAAATACTTTTCCCTAAAATAGCTATTAAGAAACTTATAGATATTGATACTATCATTGCTTTTCTTAAGGTATAAATACATAATTTATATGCTTTGTTATCTTCTTTACTCCCTACTAAATTCCCTATTAATATACTTCCTCCTTGCCCTATTGCTGATGCAAATATATAGCTAAAACAAACTATTGTACTAACATAGCTTTTGGCCGCCATACTACTTACCCCCATAAGATTTATAAAACTCGTTATAACTAATTGAGATAAATTATATGAAATTTGTTCAGAAGCTGATGGAATACCAATCTTAAGTATATTTATAAGATGAATTTTAGGAAATGGTTTAAACATAGATATCTTAAATTTATTTAAAATTAAATTATAAATTGCTTTTCCTAAAATTATTAATCCTACCATCTTACTTAAAATAGTTGCTAGAGCTGCACCTGCAACCCCCATACTTGAAAACCCAAGTTTCCCAAATATAAATATATAATTTAGTATTATATTTATAAGATTCATAATAATAGTTGCATTCATACATATCTTAGTTAAACTATGGGCTCTTAATATAGCCGTAAATGTCATAGTTATTGCTTGGATAAATATAAATCCACCAACTATTTTTAAATATTGATTTCCTAAATATATTAACTCTGGAGGGCTATTTAATAGCTTCATCATTCTAGATCCACCAAAGAACATTACGAAGCTTATAATTAAACCTATAATAGAATTTATACCTATAGATATTCCTGCAACTTGAATTATAGTTTTTTTCTCACTTTTTGCTCCTAGATATTGAGCTATTAAAATAGATGTACCAGCTGTTATTATTCCAAACATAAGGTTTAACATCCATATTATTTGATTAGCAACTCCTACTGCTGCAACAGAATTATCAGAATATCGCCCTAACATTATTGTATCTACGCTACCTAATAAAGAAAAAAGTGCACTTTCTATAAATAAAGGCCATGTTACCCTTTTTAATTCTTTCTTTAGATTCCCCTCAATTTCCATAATCTCCTCCATACCTTAAAGTTATTCTTATATACTGAAATTCATTTCTTTTTGTATTATACTGTTATTAATACTATTTTTCTCGTTTAAAATTGCTTATAATTATAATAATTCTGCTCTATTTTTTAAAAGGAGATATCATGGATACTAAAAGCTATTTACAACTTAAAGAACAAGTTAATCATGGAAACTTAAAATTACCTATGGAAGTTTATCACGTGGAGTTTAGAAATTCAGCTGATTTTTATTCACACTGGCATGATGAAATGGAGTTTATATACATACTTGATGGTTCTGCAGAAATTTGCATAGATTTTAAAGTATTTAATGTAACTACTGGAGATTTTATTATTATTCCTAATGGAGCAATCCATTATATGATAGGTAAAGAAAATACAAAAATATCTTATATAGCCCTTGTATTTAGTCTTTCATTAATTGAAGGTAATACTTTAGATTATTCTCAAATTAATTTTGTAACACCAATGATCCAAAATAAATTATTTTTTAAAAATGTTGTGACCAAATCAGATATAGGACATTCAAATATAGTTAATGCTTTTAATTTGTTAATTGAAAGCTACAATAATAAAGCTTATGGCTTTCAGTTATCAATTAAAGGAGCTTTATTTTCAATTTTTTCAACTATCTTTAAAGAAAATTATGTTAGCCTAAATGTAGATCAAGATAAAAATAATGACTTAGTTAAAGTTGAAAAATTAAAAGAAGTTATTAAATATATTCAAATCAATTATAAAAATTCTATATCTATTAAAGAATTAGCTGATATAGCACAGTATAGTGAATATCATTTTTTACGATTTTTTAAAGCTCAAACAGGTAAGACTTGTACTCAATATATAAATTATTTTAGAATTCAAAAAGCAACATTACTTTTATTGGATACAGATTTACCTATAACAGAAATTGGCTATGAAGTTGGTTTTGGTGATGTATCTTACTTTATTAAAATCTTTAAAAAATTCTTATCAATATCCCCTACTAAATATAGAAAAACAAATTTATTTTAGTTCACAGTGCACAACTCACAGTTCACAATTTTCAAATCTCAACTAATTAATAACTGTGCCTTGTGAACTGTGCACTGAAAAATGCTTCTAAATTCATGTCATATGTTCATTTGAAAACTTAAAGAAGTAAAACAAAAAAGTAGTAGATAGTTAAACTTTGAAAACAGCTTTACTTCCTTTATTTGTTGAGCTTACTTCAAGTTTAGTTTCTATTCTATCTTTTAATTCTTGAACGTGAGAAATTACTCCAACAATTCTTCCATCATCTTGTAAGTCTATTAAGCATTCAATAGCTGAATCTAAGGACTCTGGATCTAGGGTTCCAAATCCTTCATCTATAAACATAGTATCTAATTGTATGCCCCCTGAATAACTTTGCACTACATCTGCAAGTCCTAAAGCCATAGATAATGATGCTTTAAAAGATTCGCCTCCAGACAAGGTTTTTACATCTCTAGATTTACCTGTATAATTATCAAACACCTCTAAATCTAACCCTTGACCCTTTCGCTTATCCCCTAACTCTTCTTTTCTTAAAAGCTCAAATCTGTTGCAAGTCATTTGTGAAAATCTTATATTAGCGGCTTCAATTATATCTTCAAAATAAGCTGCTAGAACATATCTTTCAAAACTTATTTTTCTTGGGTTATCTCCATTGATTACTTTTGCAAGTTTACCTACTGTCTTGTATCTTTCTTCATCTTGATGTATTAATTTATTATAATTAATACATTCTCCAATAATCTTTTTATTTTGGCTTATTCTTAAGTAAATTTCCTTTTCAGATTTTTCTAAGTTAATTCTCTCATTATTTTTAACTTCCAAAATCTCTTCTATATTTCTTATGTCAATCTTATTTAAATTCTTACATTCTTCTAAAGACAAATTATAAATTTTTTCAGCATTTGATAATTCAATATTAAACTTACTTATATCCTTTTCCAAGCTATCTATTTCTATTTCTGTCATCCTACTTAAAGAATAATCATTATAATCTTTAAAACCTAATTGTAAGACTTTTTCTTTAAATAACTTCAGAGCTTCATCTAATTCTATCTTTGAATTTTTAACCATTAATTCTAATGAATTTTTATTTCCATTTTCTTTATCATAAATAGTTTTAATATTGTTAAATTCCTTCTCTGCCTTTAAATAGTCTTCTTTTAATTTTTCAAGATTTCTATTTATCTTTATTTGTTCTTCTTCTAACTCATCAACACTTCTTATTGTTCCTTTAAATTCATTAACTATATTTTGTAAGTTTACTTCTTGAGCTTTCACTTCACCTTCTTTTGACAATAGTTGCTTATTCCTATTTTCTAGCTCAACTCTCAATTCTTCAGTATATTTTTCTATGTCTTGCTTTTGCTTTAATTTAGATGATTCTAATAATACTATTTTTTCTATTTCTTGTTTTCTTTTAATTATTTTATTTAAATTATTGTTATTATTCTTAATTTCAGTACTCACCTTATCTATAGATATTTCAACATTATCTTCAAGATTTTCTTCACTAAATATTTCTATAAATATAGGTTTTATAGCTTCATCTTTAAGTGAATTTATTTCTGATTGGATTTTAGTAAGTTCCCTATAATAAGATTCTCTTTTTTCATACAGCTTATCAACTAATACCTTTGCTTCTTTTACAGCTGCTTCATTTATACTATCAGCTTCAATAACTGCAAGCTTTGGATGATGAATAGATCCACAAACTGGACAGCTTTCCCCTTCCATTAAATCTTTAGCTAATATTCCTGCTTGATTTCTTCTAAAAGTTTCTTCTAATTTCTCATAATTTTTTTTCTTTTCTTTATATTCTTTGTCTGCTTTTTCATAAAATTCTATTCCCTTTAAATGTCTTTGACTTTCTAATTTATACTTTTCTAATGAGCTTAAAAGTTTATTAAGTTTTTCTTGTTTAGAGGTATTAGCTATTTCTTCTATAGATAGTGTGTTTTTTTCTTCTTTTAATTTATTAATACTTTCTAATTCTTCTAATAATGATTTTATTAAATCATTATTCTTATTTCTATCCACATCAATTTGTTTAATTCTTTCAATAATATGCTGTGATTCTTTTTTTAGTTTATAAAGCTTTTCTTTATTACTTTGATAGTTTAATGATTTTTCTTTTAATTTCTCAATTTCATCAAGTTTTTTTCTTAAATCATTTTTTAATTCTTCTTTTTCATTTTCTATTTTTAAATTTCTTTCTGCATTTTCAAATTGTTTTTTATATTTCTCTAAATCTTCTATACTTTTTTTTAAGGTTTCTTCAACTCTAAGTAATGCTATTTTCTTTTCTCTATATTTATCTTCAAAACTTAAGGCTGTTACAGCTTTTTTACCATTCTCTAATTTTATACTTTTAGTTTTATATTCATCCTTTAATAAAGTTAATTTATCTAAGTCTAATTTATACTTTTCTAAATTATCTATTTTTTTATTTATATCATTGGCTAAAACTAACTCTTTTGAGATATTATTAATTTCTAAATTTATATCTTTTAAATTTTTCTTTATTAAATCTTCTTCAACTTCATCTTTATTTACTGCATCTTCAAACTTTGAAAGTATTAATTCTATATTCAAATCCTTAGCATTTATAATTCTTCTTAGTTCATCATCATCTTCTCTACATAAAAATGATTTTACTCTATTTTCTCTATCTCTTTGTATTTGCTCTATAGACTTTTTGAGATTATTAGCTTCTATTTTTATATTTTGTTGTATATCTGAAAAAACCTTAGTTCCAAAGATTTTTCTAAAAATCTCTTCTTTCTTATCACTATCTGAATTTAATAACTTTTTGAATTCACCTTGTGGAATCATAACTAATTGTTTAAATTGTTCACATGTAATTCCTAATATTTCTTCAATTAATTTAGTAACTTCCTTTGGTCCTGTTACTGTTTTGTCTCCAATTTTAATTTCAGCAGAAGGCTTACTTTCTGTAAATCCATCACCTCTTTGCTTAGCTCTAAAGTATTGTGGTGATCTTTTTATATAATAATCCTTATTTCTAAGTGAAAACCACAGTTCTACTTCAGTTGGAGTTAATTTATCGGCAAAGTCACTTCTTAAATTTTTACCATCTCTTTCACTACCACTTGCTTCTCCATATAAAGCAAAATTTATGGCATCAAAAATTGTAGTTTTTCCAGCTCCCGTATTACCTGTAATAACAAACATATTCTTACCATCAAGGTTTGCTTCAAAGTCTAATTCTTGTTTTTCTGCATATGGTCCAAAACCTGTTATTACTAGTTTTCTTATCTTCACCTTACTCTCCCCCCTTTTCTGCTGACTCTATTATTTGCTCAATAATATTCATCTCATCTTCACTACAAACTTCATCCATTATATCTTCATAAAAATTCTTAAATAAAGTTATTTTAGATTTTTCTTTTATATTAGTTGCTACATTCCTACTACTATTTCGTGAAACTCTTTCTTCTCTAGTTAGCTCCATAACATTTGGATATATACTTCTAAGCTTTGCTATTGGGTCTAAAAGCTCACCTTTATCTTTAAGTATCACCTTAATATAATCCTCATAATTTTCAGATGAATTATCAAAACCTTTAATAATTTCCTCTAATGTTCCAGTTTTTATTCTAAAATCTCTTCTAGGTTTTAAGTTATAAATTTCTAACTCTATATCTCCCTTTTCATTTATGTCTACAATTGTTATACCTTTTTTTTGATTTACTTCTGAAAATGAATATTTCATAAGTGAACCTGAATATCTTATTTTATCGCTTCCAACCTTTTGAGGCCCATGCAAATGTCCAAGTGCTGTATAGTTAAATTTTTCAAAATGCTTTGAATTAATATATTCAGTTCCACCTATGGAAAGAGGCTTTTCTGAATCACTTTCTTCTAATGTTTCAAAGTTATCTTCTTTCATTTGAGTTACATAACCATGAGCAACTGCAATATTTCTTTCATCTTCATTAAAATCATTTAATATTTCAGAAATTATTTTTTGCATAGCCAAATCATGGTTTTTTATATTTTCATCTTCAAATAAGTCTCTAACAACAGGTACATCTGCATATGGTATTGGGTAAAAATTAACTTTCCCATGCTCATCTTCTAAAACTATTTTCTCTATTTTTCTTTTTAAATTCCCAACTATATATAGCCCACTATCACATAATAATGAACTTGCAAATTCAACTCTTTCATTGCTATCATGATTTCCTGCTAAAGCTATTACCTTAGTATTTAAATCCTTAACTATTTTTCTCATAGTTTTATTTAATAATTCAACAGCATGAACTGGTGGAACTGACCTATCGTATAAATCACCTGCAATTATAACAACATCTGGTTTTTTCTTTTCAATTGCTTCATAAATTTGATTTATTATAAATTCTTGATCTTCTGTCATATAAAATCCATTAACAAGCTTTCCTATATGCCAATCTCCCATATGAAAAATCTTCATAATATCACCTCAAATATTTACATAATATAGGTAATTATATCACATTTATGTTAATTAATATTTTACAAATAACAATTAATAACTTATTGTGAATTTATAATTTTTCATTTATTTTCTTTAAAGACAAAAGATGCCTTTAGATATAGTATTACAGATATGAATATGAAAATTTTATTATGGTATTATTGATTTCTTATATTATATAATTAAATTATAAGTTAATAAGTAATCGTGAAAAAGTACAAAGATTATTTATATAACAGGCTGTTAAGAGGTGATGATAAATGAATGATATCCAAGTAATTATATGGCTTTTTCCTATACTTTTTATTTTCCATGATTTTGAAGAAATAATTTTTATACAACCTTGGCTAAGTAAAAATAGATATTATTTAAGTGTAAGATTTCCTACATTATCAAAAAAGCTATTACCTCATTTTGATAATATTACAACATCATCTTTTGCCCTTGGAGTAGCAGAAGAATTTATTTTAATTAGTATAATTACAGTTGTTTCATATATAATGAATTCGCATAGACTATGGGCAGGATTATTTATTGCATTTACTTTACATTTAGTAATACATTGCTTTCAGGCATTGATAATAAGAAGATATGTGCCTGCTATAGCTACAAGCATTATTTGTTTACCTATATGTATTTATATTATTAAGTATATAGTGCAATTATTTACTTTGGATACCGTTGTTATATACTCAATTTTGGGATTTATAATTATGGTAATCAATTTAGGCATTGTTCATAAGTTTATGGATGTTTTTAGCAAGTGGTTAGCAAAATATGAAAATAAAGGTTAACGAATAATCTTATACCAATTGAATAATAAAAACTCCAAAATATCCTTTGGAGTTTTTATTATTGAACCATATTACAATATATTATACATTCTCAAAAAATTTTATCTCTAATAATTTTTATAGGCTTAAACTTGATAATATATACTTCTCTTCTAACTAAATTTCAAGAAACTTTTTCAAATCAGCTGATAACTTTTTTGCATCTTCGTATCCTTGATTATATATTAATTCTAATTTTTCTTTATCTTTTTCAAATCTACTAACTTCTAAAGGACTACTTGGCCTTATAACAAAACATTTTCCTTCTGCTTCTAATTCATCTATTTTATCTAATGTATCATTATATATTTTATATCTATTTTCCATGGCATTAATAAGCCCTTGATGATTCTTATATTTTCTTTTTATTATAGGCATCATCTTGTTTTTGCCTTTTCTATATCCTTTATGCTGAGTTAGTATAACAACATGCTTTTTAATTCCATCATCTATTGCCTTTTGTATTGGTATTGGCGCAGCTATTCCACCATCCATTAGCTTTTTATTATCAAAGTCAATTACTTTAGCAACTAATGGTAATGAAATAGATGCTTTTATTGCATCATATCCATCTTCATTAAAATCTTTAATATGATAAAATTCAGGAAGTCCTGTTTTACAATTTGTTGCTCCAACTATAAACTTAGCTCCGGAATTTTTAAATCCTTCATGATCAAATGGCTCTAATTCATTTGGTATAATATTAAATAGCATCTCCATACCAAAAGCTGATCCAGTTTTAATTAAATTGCTAAAGCTTAAATATCTCCTATCATTTATATAATTTAAATTTACTCTATAATTTCTCTTATGTTGCTTTGAAATATATGAAATACAGTTACATGCTCCTGCTGATACTCCTACGCAATATTTTATATCTATTTTTTCGTCTAATAATAAATCTAATACTCCAGCTGTATAAACGCCTCTCATTCCTCCCCCTTCTAGAATAAGAGAGGTACTTTCCACATTTTCCACTTTAATTCCTCCAATTTTTTTCAAATAACAATTTACACTGCACAATTACCAATTATAATATTATAATATCACTTTTTTAAAATATATTCGAGTAATCATCTTATACAAAAAATTGAATTAATTTTCATTTATATAAAAATAAAAAATTGAATTTTAAGTTTTATAATGTAAAACTTAAAATTCAATTTTGAAAATATATTTTATTTAAAAATCTCTTAAAAATTTTTCTTTATAATTCTTTCATTTCTAATTACTTTGACTTACAAAATCTTATGCTGCTTCACTAGAAAATACTTCGTATATATCTTTTCTTCTTGCTTTTGATAATGCTTTAGCTAGTGCATATGAAATAGTTCCATCAACAAAATGATGTAAAATAGTTCCTACAGCTACTACAACTATAAATTGATAAACTGAAAAACCAAATGGTATAACTATAAGTCCTTCTAAAATTCCATGAATAGGTGCTGTTATAGCTATTGCCTTCTTAAAGTTTTTATCCTTTGTAACTATTTTTGCTCCTATATATCCAACTATTATATGCATAGACGCCCTAGCTGCAACAACTAATGGAGTTGTTATAAAGAATCCAAGTGCAGAACCTACTCCTACGAATATAGCCACAGATGGTGATATTAGCATCGCTAAAAACATTGGAACATGTGAGGCTATAGTTGCTGTAAAAGGTCCTATAACTATCTTTAAAAATCCAAATTGTGTTGGAATTATAATTGCAATTGCTGTTAATACTGCTGCAAAAACCATTTTTCTTACTCTTTCTCTGCTTTCCATATAAAAAATCCCCTCTCCATACTAGTGTATATACATTAGTATATTATATATGTTTCCATTTGTAAATATTTTATTTGCACTATTATAAGCAAAAGAAACTCATTATAAAATTTAATGAGTTTTTTTGTTAATATTTTTATATTTATTTATAGATTTTTTTCCTGTATTTATGCTTATATTTACTGGATAAAATATTCCTTCATATACTTTGTTTATTTTATTTCTAGACAAAATAAATATTATTATAAACGGGCTTATTATAATTAATATATTTTGTATTATACTAATATTCCATCTTGGTATGAAGAAATAAACTAACACAACTAAATAAATATGAAAAATATATATGTTCATAGTTGCTTTACCTATTTTTGAGAAAAACTTTTCTTTACTAGGAACTAAACTTATAACACAAATACTAAACACAATTGCTGAAATGTATAATAATACTCTAAATATAGTTCCTTTTATTAAAGATAATCCCAATGCATTATATGAATAGGAATTATATAAAAATTTATAATCTACAAATTTATTCTCAACTATAAATACTGCAAATAATAAAAATAACATTAATATAATTATGGATAGTTTATTATTAAAAGTTTTTATCTTATTTAAATGTTCTTCTTTAGCATAATAACCAAGTAAAAAAAATGGCAAAAATACAATGGTTCTTGATATAGACAAAATACTTCCTATACTAGGAATTAATCCAACAAAAATTCCTATAATAAAGCTGACGCCTAAAATATATCTTATTTTAAGCAAATACTTTAAAGAAACTCTCCAAAAAAATAAGCTTAATAAATACCACAGTGTCCATCCTGGATATATTAAAGAAAACATATTTTTCTTAGTACCTATATAAACAGCTAAGTACCAAATCATATTAAAAATTACATAAGGTATCAATAAATTTTTGATAGATTTTCTTTTCATTTTATAAAAATTCTTTGATAGATATCCTGAAATAAATATAAAAAGTGGCATATGAAAAATATATATAAAAATATATATAGACATCAAAATATTACTATCTTTTATGTAATATTCAATTACATGTCCAAATACCACAAAAAATATTAATATAACCTTCAAATTGTCTAACAAATAATTTCTTGTTTTAATATTTCTCATATATCTTCAATAAAATCTAAAATTATTTTAGATTCGTTTTCTCCTTTACCTATTACTAATGTTATAATATCTGAATGATATTTATCCTCTAAAATCTTTAATTTAGCATTTCCACCTAAATCCCTTATCTTATTTACAAAACTAATAGAATTTTCAATATCTATTAATGGGTCCTTTTTCCCATGCAAACACAAAACTGGTATATTAATATCATTATTTTCTAATAATTTTATAGGATTTATTTCTATTAATGATAATTCCTTTCCTAAATAATTTTCTATTAACAGAACCGAGTGTTTTGACTTACATTTTTCAAAATCAAGAACTCCTGCTAATGTGATCAACCCACAAAAAATGTTTTTCTTAATATTAAATTCTTTTTGTTTCTTAAAATTAAATACTAGATTGGTTGCAAGCTCTCCACCAGCTGAAAACCCCATAACTATAACTTTTTTATTTTCTATTTTACATTGATTAGATAAATAATAGCTTATTGCTGTAAATATATCATTTATTTGCTCAGGATATTTATATAATGGTGCAAGTCTATAAGCTGGAAGTACAACGGTGTACCCTTTATCGCAGAAAAACTTTCCTATATAACTTGAGGTTTTGGGGCTTCCATGCCACCATCCTCCTCCATGAATAAAGAATATTATAGGTTTATTTATATCTCCATTATAAACTCTATAATACTGTTTTATATTTTCTCCATATTTATAAGTTTTAAAATCAACTTTTTTACTTTGTATATTTTCATTTAAAATTTTGTATGTTATTGGTAGCATCTTAAACTTTTCTTTTATTCTGTTACTTATCATATTTTTTCTCCTGGAAATTTTATATAACTTGCATAGGATCCATTAATATCTAATATATTTATTAATATATCTGCTTAGATTAATACTCTACATTATAAATTACTTAAATACTAATTTTAATTAAGTGTAGGGTATTTATTGCAGCTTATATACTAATTTACTATACGAGGTAATTCTATGTTAGACAATAATTCTTTTATTCCTCTATTATTATCTTTAATAGCTGGGATGTCCACAATAATTGGAGCCCTTATTGTATTTTTTTCTAAAGCTCAAAATAATAAACTTATAACTTTCGCCTTAGGATTTTCTGCCGGGGTAATGATTACCGTTTCATTCACAGACTTATTTATTTCTGCTGAAGACACTTTAATGAAATTCACTGGTAAGTTTAATGGAGTTATATTATCAATATTCTTTTTATTAATTGGAGCATTTATGGCCCTATTAATAGATCAGTTAATTCCTGATAAGCCTAATATTATTCATTCATCTGGGAAATTATATAGGGTTGGATTTGTATCAATGATTGCCCTAATGATACATAACTTTCCTGAAGGTATTGCTACATTCGTATCAGGCTATGAAAATACTACTTTAGGTATATCAATAGCTTTAGCAATAGCACTTCATAATATTCCTGAAGGCATTTCAATAGCTATGCCTATATATTACTCTACTAAAAGTAGATATAAGGCCTTTAAATATACTTTCTTTTCTGGTCTTGCCGAACCAATAGGTGCATTGCTAGCATTTCTATTTTTAAGACCATATATAAATGAATTAATCTTATCAGTAATTTTCGCAGTAGTGTCAGGTATAATGCTTTATATTTCATTTGCTGATCTTATACCTGCTTCTAGACAATATGGGTATAATAAAATTCATGTATTTTCAATTTTTTTAGGAATATGTATAATTCCATTAAGCCACATTTACGTGCATTAAAGGTACTCTCAACCAATGAAAATTTAATTATCAATTCTTAATGGGCTGTCTATGCGACAGCCCATTTATCTATCTTCCATCTTCAACCATAAGATATCCCATATTAGGCTCCTTGTTTACTAAACCTATAATATATATGGTATAAAATTTTCCATTTCTAAGAGTTTTTTGACTTATATATCTTGACAACCCTATTATGGCTGAAAAGCTAAATTTAAAATCATATATTGCTGGTGATAACGGATAATATCCAGTTTTTTCTAAATACTCTACATTTCCGAAAAGTATCGTATTATTTGGCAATGATAATGTTAATAAAGGTGCATTAGGTGATAAATGTATAAATCTTAAAAAACAACTTGTTAATTCCCCCTCAACACTTGCATCATTTAATACAAATATATCAATATTATTATTTAAAGATACTATACTAATGGTGCTTGTAGTATTAGGTAAAATTTCTATAGTTTTACTAAACAAAGGTCTAGCATAAGTCCCTGCAGAATATATTTGAACTTCATAACTATCTGATGATATATTTTCATAGCAGGTTATATCTGAAAATACTAAATTTTCTCCCATTAGATTTCCTGTTAAATAAATATCTACAGCTTGTTCTGATGGTATAGCATGTAAAATCCTTATTTTGCTTTGTAAGTTTGGTAAATTTTCACTAAATAACAAATCTATTCACCTCACTCTTTATTAGAAAACTTTAAAGTTAAGCTAATTATTTTCCTTATTATTAAGGAAGCTATTGGATACGGAATTTTATATATTTTTAATGTAGACATTATAGAACCATAATCTTCCTCTATCTTTTTGAAAATATTATCTATATCGCTATTATTAGATTCTCTATAAATACTTTCATAATCATTTCCTAAGTCTAAGTCTCTTAAAATTTTCATATGAGGAGGTTCGAAGCTATATTTATCGCTATTTATTGATTCATTTATTTTTTCATAATCTCTTATATAATCATCTATATTTTTATTAATATTATAATTTATATCCATAGGATCTAATTTAAAATTATTTTGGAATCCACTATTCATATTAACTGAATTCGGTATATCATAAGTTGGTGGTATATTAGCAGGTTTCAAATTAGTATTGTTTGGATATCCAAAAGTAGGAACCATATTTGTAAAATTCATATTTGTATTAATCGGCATTCCAAATGCTCCTTCCATAGTCATAGGAGCCATGCTAATAGGGTTCGGAAATCCATAGGTTGGTACCATATTTGTAAAATTCATATTTGTATTATTAGTCATTCCAAACCCACCATCCATGGTCATAGGAGCCATACTAGTAGGATTCGGGAATCCATAGGTTGGTACCATATTTGTAAAATTCATATTTGTATTATTAGTCATTCCATTAGTCATACCTATATTTGTAGAATTCATATTTGCATTAGGAGAATTCATATACATAGGAATAAAGTTGTCATTATTTAAATAGTCAGAATCTATATAAGAAAACTCATTAGTATTTATATTATCATTAATATTCTGCCAACTACCGTTAATACTATTTGTATTATTATTTGTAATGTCATTTGGCATTCCAAACATTCCAGTATTCATATTTCCGTTTGTTGTTCCAAACATTTCATTTCCCATATTATTGCTTTCCCATACATTATTCATGTTATTAATATCACCTGTATTAGACGTTGAATTTAAATTCATATTAGTTCCTATATTATTTAAATTATCATTTGAACATTTGGCCTCTTTATTATATGAATATAGCTCTTCCGAAATAGTTTCTGATGGATACTCCAACTCAAAATTGTTATTTCCATTGCTATTATTATTTTGATTATTTTTTGTTCCATAGTTACTATTATTCATACCATTATTAGATAAAATACTACTAGATATATATCCACTCCCATTAGCAGTGCCTTGATTATAGCTATTAGTAATTGTATTAGTATCATAAGTATTAAGTGTATTTTCACCTGTATAACTAATGCTTGGTATATAATCTATTGATTCTAGAAAACTTTCATCTAATTTTTCACCATTTTTAGGTGAAGAGAATCCTAATATAAAATTATTAGTCATACTACTTATATTAGGAGAGTTCATATTTACTATTGGAAACCAACTAGAATCTTTTTCTGCAAATGGCTCTTTTATATTTAAAGGTATAAACTTTAAATCGTCATCATCTTCTTTTCTATTTGAATTATTATAATACATATATTTCCTCCAAAAAATCTTTCATTATAAGTATATGTTTTATATTTATATATGTTTCCTAATATTACATTAGAACCTACTACTTTTTACTTTAATAATCACCATCAATATATTAACTGAATAGGATATATGGGAGGTAGTGCTATGTTTAATTTAATGGATAATTCTTTACGAAATCTATTTATAGGACTTGATAAGAAAGTTCCTATATTAAATAAAAATTATATAATACCAATTAATTTTGATAATGCTGCTACAACACCTGTATTCAAAAGTGTTGTAGATAAAATTACTAAAGCATGTGAGTTTTATGGTTCCATAGGTCGAGGCCTTGGACAAAAATCAGAGTATTCTACAAAACAATATTTAGAATGTAGAAATTATATACTTGATTTTTTTAACGCTCCAAAAGATAAGTACACTGTTATATTTGTAAATAATACTACTGAGGGAATTAATAGGTTATCAAATATATTAATAGAAAATAAAAATGATATAATTATAACTACGCGAATGGAACATCATTCCAATGACCTCCCTTGGAGAGGAAAATGTAATTTAAAATATATAGAAGTAGACAATAATGGTAGATTAAATCTAGATGAGTTACAATACTTACTAGAAAAATATAATGGATTAGTTAAATATGTTACAATTACTGCTGCTTCAAACGTAACAGGATATATAAATGATTTGTCCTATATATCAAAACTTGTTCATAGTTATAATGCTAAGCTAATAGTAGATGGTGCTCAAATAGTAGCTCATAAAAAAATTAATATAAAGGGTTGCTCTACCGATGATTCTATAGACTTTTTAGTGTTTTCTGCTCATAAAATGTATGCTCCATTTGGAAGTGGTGCAATAGTTGGTTTAACGGAAACCTTTGAAAGATTAAATTCTGATTTTAAGGGGGGAGGAACTGTAGAAACTGTTTTAGATGATTCTGAAATATTATTACCACCTCCTGAAAAAAATGAAGCAGGTAGTCCTAATTTTTTTGGAGCAATTGCATTAGTAGAAGCAATGAAGGAAATTGATAGAATTGGATTTGATACTATTGAAAAAAATGAAAAGTTATTGTTAAAAAGAGCATTGAACGGATTAAGCTCTATACAAGGGGTTATAAATTATGCTGATATTGAAAATATAGACGACAGGCTAGGAATAGTAGTTTTTAACATTGAGGGAATGTATAATGCTGAAGTAGCTAAACTTTTGGCTGATCTTAGAGCAATAGCTGTAAGACAGGGAGCTTTTTGTGCGCATCCTTATGTAAAGAGATTGCTTAATTTAACTAATTCAGACTCTGTTAGGCATTTAGTTGATTCAACATGCAAAATGCCAGGAATGGTTAGAGCAAGTTTTGGATTATATAATTCGCTTAGAGAAGTGGATTTCTTTTTAAATACTGTGGATTTAATATGTAGATTAAGATCTTAAAATTTATTTTATATTTTAAGAGTTAAGCTAAAATAGAATATCTTAATAATCTAAATTACAAAGTCTCAATTGAGACTTTTTTGCTTAACTCTTCATAATTTGATTTATTTTCTTCTTGCTATTAAAAATTTTATTTTTATTCCTTGTTCACTAAACATATTTTCATGTTCTGTTCTAACATTTCCTTCAAAGTCACTATTATGTAAATCATATGTAATATATTCAATCTCAAAATTTGTTTCTTTAAAATACTCTACCGATTCTTCAAATAATTCATCATCATCTGTTTTAAAATATATTGTCCCATTTTCTGATAAAAAGTTCTTATAATTTTCTAACTGTTTAGTATAGGTAAGCCTTCTTTTTTTATGTCTTTCTTTTGGCCATGGATTACAAAAATTTATGTATATTCTTTCTATAATATCTTCTTCGCTAAAAACATCATTAATTAATGATATTTCTTGTGCCATTAGCTTTAAATTATCTATGTTTGTATATTTATCATTATATGCCTTTTCTATATTTCTTTTTGCTAGCACTAATACCTCATCTTTAATATCAATGGCTATATAATTTATATCCTTATTTTCTGAGCCATGAACAGCTATAAATGTTCCTTTACCACATCCAAGTTCCAAATATATAGGATTATCATTATTAAACAACTTTCCCCAATTTCCTTTATTATCACTTGGATTTGTTATAAAAAAATTGCAATCTTCTAATTCAGGTCTAGCCCATGGCTTTTTTCTTAATCTCATTTTATTCACTCCATATTATATATATACCTCAATTAATAACTAAATTATTATAATCTATAAGATTAAAATTTATTAAGCTTATTTAAATAAAGTATTAAAATTAAAGCACATATATTATTTAATTTTTTATATAAATTACTAAAATACTATTCATACTTAAAAGCTATAAATTTCAAAAATAGCTTATTTAAACATATAATATTTGTTACAACTTATATAATTCATAATTATTATACATTAATAATTAATAGTTCACAATTCATTGCTTACAGTTTTTTCAGTTGATACTAAAACTATTAGCAGATAGCACTTTAGTATATTTAATACTAATTATATTACTTATATACATCAGCTGCTAATGCTTCAAGTTTTTCATAATCTAATATTGTATAGCAATCATTTTCTTTCATTAAAATATTTTTATCGCATAAATTATTTAATGTTCTTAATAAATGTCTATAACTTGTTCCTAATAGTTCTGAAATTATAGTTAAAGTTTCGTCAAATCTAATAACTTTACTATTAGAATTTCCAATAGAAATAATATAACTTGCTAATCTGCTTTCTAATGGATACATTAAATTTATAGCTGAATTTCTTGAAGATCTTTTCAGCTTTTTCCCTAATGAACTACACAAAAAATTCAAAAGCTTCGTATCTTCATGATATATATTCTTTAATGTTTTTAAGGGTATTCCTAAACATACACATGGCTCTATTGCTTCCACATTACAGCTTGCAAGGTCATTAGTTATTAATTCTAGATCTCCTAATGTATCTAATTCTTTATAAAAGTCTAGTAATAATAACTTCCCATTTTTCAAACTTGAATATACCTTTGCTTTTCCTTCTACAAAAAACATAAGATATTCTACCTGACCTCCATCTCTAAAAATTAGTTCTCTTTTGCTAAAAAATAAAAGCTCCAAATTACTTCTTATATTATCATTAAACAAGTCTTCTATATTATGAAGTTTTATATACTTATTTATCAATTCTTTATCTTTTATCCTTCTCATTTTTTCTCCTTAATATAACAGTTTAATTTATATATGATAAGTATGACATATGTCCTAATAAAAATTAATCATTTTATGTTAAATTTATAAAAAAGATTTAAGGAGATTTTATATGTATAACTTTCTATCATTATTTACTGGAATTTTAATAACTCTAATGGTTAGTTTAAATGGAATTTTATCTGGGCGAATAGGCAATTACTCCTCTACTTTAATTGTCCACTTAAGCGGCTTTATTGTTATATCTATATTTATAATATATAAAAAATATAAAATTGATATAAAGAAAAGTATTCCACTAGTTTTATATAGTGGCGGAATAATTGGAGTACTTACTGTGATTTTCAACAATATAAGTTTTAATGTCCTAGGTGCTTCTTTAACTATATCAATAGCTTTATTAGGACAGACATTATCATCTCTAATTATAGATCATTATGGATTGATGAAGATGAAAAAAGTTAAATTTGAAAAGAAAAAACTATTAGGCGTATCTTTTATTATGCTTGGAATCTATATTATGACATTTTTCTAGGAGGTATTTATATTATGTTATATATTTTATTAGCAATTTTATCTGGAGTATCTGTTGTTATATCAAGAATCATTAATTCTAAACTGGCTGAAGAAATTGGAACTTTTCAAGGAACATTTTTTAATTACCTTACAGGTTTAATAACTTCTACCATATTCCTACTTATAACTAAAGATTATATAAATATTCCTCCAATTCATGAATTAAATTTGCCTATATATTCTTATTTAGGAGGAAGCATTGGTATATTGGTTGTTGTTTTATCAAATTATACAACTCCTAAAGTATCATCTTTTTCCTTAACTTTACTAGTTTTTATAGGCCAACTTTCTATTGGAATTATCATAGATTACTTTAATAGTAATACTTTATCAGTAGGAAAATTAATTGGTGGACTGTTCATTTTAATAGGCTTAACCTACAATATAGTAGTTGACCAAAAAATTGAAGAATCAAAGTCTATTGATATGTTAACGTAAATTAATATAAAAAGAAGTTGTCTTAAACTTTAATTTAAGACAACTTCTTTTTATAATTTCTCGTATATATTAGTTTTGACCAAAATATCTATCTAATAATCCCTTAAATGCTTGTCCGTGTCTAGCTTCATCTTTACACATTTCATGAACTGTATCATGAATTGCATCTAAGTTTAATTGTTTTGCTAATGTTGCTAAGTCTTTCTTTCCTTGGCATGCTCCATGTTCTGCATCTACTCTAGCTTGTAAGTTTGCTCTTGTATCTGCTACTACTACTTCTCCTATAAGTTCTGCAAATTTTGCTGCATGTTCTGCTTCTTCAAATGCTATTCTCTTATATGCTTCTGCTACTTCTGGGAATCCTTCTCTATCTGCTTGTCTTGACATTGCTAAGTACATTCCTACTTCTGTACATTCTCCTACAAAGTTAGCTTGTAATCCTTCCATTACTCTTGGATCTACATCTTTTGCTACTCCTACTCTATGCTCATCTGCCCATGCTAAATCTGCTGATTGTTCCACAAACTTATCAGCTCCTACCTTACATACTGGACATTGTGCTGGTGCCATATCCCCTTCATGAACGTATCCACATACTGTACAAACAAATTTCTTCATAATCTAAACTCCTCCTAATTTCCACATTATTTATATAATTAGATTATATATAATATTTATTAAATTATATATAATCTCTTTTCGATGTTTTTATTATATAATAATAATTATTACTTGTAAATAGTTTTTCTTAAATTTAATAAAAAATTTCTAATATTTAGTATTATACTATACTTCGTAAAAATATAATTAATTTATAATTAGCTTTAATACTCATTTAATATGGAATAACATTATATAATTATAATCAAAGGGAATCTAAAATCAAAAGAAGATAGGTAACAAGTGATAAATGTTAGATTTTTAAAATAAAACATCTATTACTCAGTACCTATCCCCTATCATCTATAAGATCAAAAAACTATTATTTGTCTATTTCAAATTTTGAACCTTATACTTATAAAACTTGCTACTACCATATTTATTAGTGTTTTATACTAATTACTTAGTGCTATTCACCAATATATTAATCTCTATATTTATTTACTTCTTTTTTTACGGATACTAATAGCTTATTAAGTTCATGTATTTCTCCATCTTCTATTAGTTTATTTAATGAACTCTCATACCTACTTGCTTCTGCAAATTTCCCAAGAGACGTTAGCGTTAATATATTATGCATTATACTTGATATTATATCAGATTTTATTTCAAATAGTTTTTGAGCATCTTTTATTTCGTCCTTTATATCTAACATTTGTTCATCTAACTCAAAAGCTGCATCTGCTGCCTTCTTTAGTTTTTCTCTTACATTGTCAGGCAGTTGCTTTTTATATTTATAATTTAAAGAATGCTCTATTGTTGCCCAAAAATTCATGGCTAAAGTTCTTATTTGGAATTCCGCTAAAATTTCTTTTTGCCCTTCTGCCATATTAATTGGATATTTTATTATCATATGATAACTTCTATAGCCACTTTCTTTTACGCCTCTAACATAATCTTTTTCATAAAGAATTTGCATATCCTTCCTTGCTCTTAATATTTCTACAACTCTATCTATATCATCCACAAATTGACACATAATTCTAATTCCAGCTATATCTTCAATTTCATATTGAAGTCTATCTATTGGAATCCCAAATTTATTAGCTTTTTCTAGAAGGCTTGATATCTCTTTTACCCTTCCGGTAACAAATTCTATTGGGGAGTATTCATTTTTCTTTCTATATTCTTTTCTTATGCTTCTAAGCTTTACCTTTAATTCATCTACAGCCTGTTCATAAGGCATAAAAAAACTTTTCCAATCTTGAATCACCATATTTTATCACCCTTTTCAAACTTCACCTTAATCATTATATCAAAAATCTTTAAATGTGTAATCAAATTGTTAATTGAAATAAATATAATTTATTTCAATTTTATTTGTAAATGTTTTATAAACAAACTATATACAATATGATATAATTATATATGAGTTGTAATAAAACATTAATATTTAACTAAAATAAATTATTTTACACCTATATTCTAAGTTTTGCGTAGCAAAACCTCATCAATTGTTAACTATCAATTGTTAATTAAATTATATATGTAAAAATTAGAGGTGATAACTTATGATAAAGAATTCAGCAGATATCAATGCTAAAGATTTGATAAACAAAGACGATAATAGTAACACAATTAAAAGTTTATTTCTTAAAGAAATATCCTGTCCAGTTTGTAAAAACTCATTTAGAACAGCAAGTGTAAAAGTTAATGCACCTAGAATTGCATCAAGGGACTCAGATTTATTTATAAGATACTCTGTTATAAATCCTTACCTTTATGAGGTCTGGCTATGTCCAACTTGTGGTTATGCAGCTTTAAAAGTAGATTTTAGTAAAATAAGAGAATTTCAAATAAAGCTTATTAAAGAAAAGATAACACCTAAGTGGGTTAATCGTGAATATGATATTCCTTTTACTGAAAAAATTGCGATTGAAAGATATAAGCTAGCTTTACTTAATGCCTTAGTCATTGAAAGTAAAAGTAGTACAAAGGCTATGATTTGTTTGAAAATTGCTTGGATGTATAGGTTACTAATGGATGAGGCTAATGAAAAAAATTACATAAAGCAATCATTAGTAGCTTTTAATGATACATTTATAAATGAAAAACTTCCAGTCTATGGACTAGATAGATTTTCTATAATGTTCCTTATAGGCGAGCTACATAGAAGAATAGGGGAAGATTCCTTAGCACTTAGATGGTTTTCGGAAGTAATTACATCTATAGGTGCTCCCCAAAAAGTAAAAGAAATGGCTAGGGATGGAAAAGATAAAATTAGGAGGTACTAAAATGGGTTTATTTTCTAAATCAAAAAAGAAGGAAGTTGACAATACAAACGAAAATATATCTAATGAGTTTGTAGCAAACAGTATCAATGAAAAGGAAAATACAAATGAGAATCTAAAAAATGAAATGGTAATGCTAAGTGAAACTAGCTCTAGTATATCTAGTGCTATTCAAGATGTTAATAGCTCATTATCTAATTTGACTAATGCTACGCTTACACAAGCAGAAGAAATTAATAATGTAAATAGTATTTTAGAAAACTTCAATACTCGTATGGAGCAATTAGCTTATAATGTTACTAATGTTCAAATAACAGTTTTAGATACAGATAAAGTGGCTGATGAAGGTTTAAATACTTTCACAGACTTAGATGAATCATTAAAGTCTTTACAACATGCGTTTACAATAGTTAGTGCAACAGTAAACTCGCTTGTTTCAAAACTAGAATCTGTAAATACAATAACAGATTCTATAAGCCAAATTGCAAGTCAAACTAACCTACTTTCTCTTAACGCTGCAATAGAAGCTGCAAGAGCAGGGGAAGCTGGTAGAGGTTTCTCTGTAGTAGCTGGGGAAGTTAGAAAACTTGCTGAAAACTCAAAGCAATCTGTTGAAAGTATCACTAAAATATTGGATGATATAAAATCTGATATACTTGATACTTCAAAGGCTATGCAAGCTGGTAGCTCTGCAATAGATAATCAACAAAAAACATTAATTAGTACTAAAGGTAGCTTTACAAATATAAAATCATCTATTAGTGATTCCATTAAAGAAATAGAGGACTGTATAGGAAACTTAACAATAGCTTCTTCTGAAAAAGATGATGTTTTAGCTATAATAGAAAAAGTTTCTACTCTTTCTCAAGAACATTCTGCTTTATGTGAAGAAATTGCTGCAAATATGGATATTCAAACAACTAGTTTAGAAAAACTTGACTCTACTATATCTTTATTAAATTCTGAAATTTAAAATCATTTATATATAATTTATATAAATAATAAATGGCTGTGCATAACTAATTTAGTGACATTAGTTATACACAGCCTTATATTTTAATCGTTTTTAAGAATTTTTTAATATATAAGTTTTTTATTAAATAAATAAATTGATATTAGCATCATCTGCTTCACCAAGATAATATCCAACTCCACCATAAGTTATTCCATCTATTAATTCTTCCTTTTTTATTCCCATAACATCCATAGACATTGTGCAGGCTACTACTTCTACGCCATTTTTTATAGCTGCATCCATTAACTCTTCTAATGATTGAATGTTTTTATTTTCCATGACCCCTCTAATCATTTTAGCACCCATTCCGCCCATATTCATTCTTGATAATCCAAGCTTTTTACTACCTCTTGGCATCATCATTCCAAAGGCTTTCTCTATTATATTTTTAGGTGTTTTTATTTTTTCAGGCTTTCTTAAAATATTTAATCCCCAGAATGTAAAGAACATAGTTACCTTTTTTCCCATTGTAGCTGCACCGTTGGCAATTATAAATGAAGCAATTGCTTTATCTAAGTCACCACTAAACACAACCATAGTTTGACCATTCTTACTTGGGACTGTAGTACAAGTATTAGAAATTTCAGTTCCAGATAGAATTTGCTCTGAACACTTCATAATTGTTGCTTCTATAATACCTTTATTTTTGTCTAAACTCATAAGTCTATTATTAGTTTTCTTAGTCCATGCTTCTATATCTCTGCAAAATCCCTCATCTGATACCTTTACTTTTAAAACTTCTCCATCAATCATATCATCCATGGTTGCCTTTACTTGCATTAGAGGACCTGGACAAGATAACCCAGTTGCATTTAACTCTCTTACTTTATCAGCTGCTACCTCTCTCATTACAGAATCTCTCTCCTCACTGTTATTTATATTATCAATTTTTCTATCTAATACTTTAGCCTTATAATTCCAATTCACATAAGACTTATATCCACCATTTAAGTTTCTAACTTTAAATCCATTGGCTTTTAATATTCTTGCTGCTATATATCCTCTAATTCCTACTGCACAATAAACTAAAATTTCTTTTTCTCTATCTAGCTTATCTAAATTATTTCTTAAGTCATTAACAGGTATATTTATTGAATTTTCTATTTTTCCAAGTTCAACTTCTTGTGCATCTCTTGTGTCTAATAATATTTGTTTTGACTTATCAAATTTATCTAAATCTTCTATGTTTATAACATCTACTAGTCCTTTGTTTTGATTTTGAGCTATAAATCCAGCCATATTTGCAGGAGATTTTGCTGATAGAAATGGTGGTGCATATGCAAGTTCTAGCTCTGCTAAATCCTCCATTGTACCTCCAAACTTAATTGATGTTGCTACTACATCTATAAATTTATCAACACCTTCATATCCTAAAGCTTGAGCTCCTAAAACTTTCCCTTCAAGATCATATATAACCTTTATTGTTAAAGGGGTTGCATCTGGATAATACCCAGCATGGTTCATTGGATGAAGATAGACTTTATTAAATTTAATTCCATATCGACTTAAAGTTCTTTCGTTATTTCCTGTAGATGCTGCTACCATATCAAATATCTTTATTATTGATGTCCCTAAGGTTCCTTTATATACAGAATTTAATCCTGCTACATTGTCTGCTATTATTCTTCCTTGCTTATTAGCTGGTCCTGCAAGTGGTATAAAAGCTTCCTTACCATTTACATAGTCTCTTACATTTACTGCATCTCCAGCTGCATATACCCCTTCTTTATTTGTTCTCATATACTCATCTACTATTATATGTCCTCTTTGACCAAGCTCTATGCCGCTATCTTTTATAAACATAGTATCTGGTGTTACTCCAATCGCTGAGACAACCATATCAACATCTATTTCTTTTCCACTTTCTAATTTAACCTTTATTGACTTATCTACTTCTTCAAATCCATTAACTTTCTCATTCAGCATTATACTTATATCATTTGAGTTTAACTCTTTTTCGATTAGACTTGAAAACTCTGAATCAAAAGGTGCCATAACATGTGGCGCTGCTTCTACTAAAGTTACTTCAATTCCTCTTTCCTTTAAATTTTCTGCCATTTCTATTCCTATAAATCCACCGCCAATAACAACAGCAGATTTAGTATCTCCAGAATCTACAAATGTTTTTACTTTATCTATATCTGCAACATTTCTAACGGTAAATATTTTATTACTATCTATTCCTGGCAAATTAGGTCTTATTGGTTTTGCTCCTGGTGCTAAAATTAAATAATCATAACTTTCTTCATATTCTTCATTATTAACTTTTTTTACTTTTACCTTTTTATCATCTGTATTAATTTTTATAACTTCACTATTAATCCTTACATCTATATTAAATCTGCTCTTCATTTTTTCTGGAGTTTGAAGCAATAATGCATCTCTTTCTTTTATTACTTCTCCAACATAATAAGGAAGACCACAGTTTGCAAAAGAAATATATTCTCCCTTTTCAAACATTATTATTTCTATATTTTCATCCAATCTTCTAAGTCTCGCTGCTGCAGATGCTCCACCCGCAACTCCACCAACTATTAAAACTTTTTTATTCATTGAAATCCTCCTAAATTTAATCAAATTATTTTATTATAAATTCTATAATTTGTTTATTAATATATTATAATAATACGATATTTGTTTTAAATTTTAAGAACAGCTTAAAGGTAGCTGTTCTAATTTAATAAGTAAAACTTATTAACAAATTAAGCCAATAATATATACTATCACCTTTTATATTAGAGCTTGTATAATTTTTTCTACTCTTTCATCTACTACTTCATAAACTATTTCAAGTCCGTTTCTTTCACCTTTAATTATTCCTACACTCTTTAACTTTTGGAGATGTTGAGAAATTGTAGATTGAGGCATACCTAAACAACTATGCATATGAGTTACATTGCAAGAACCTTTTCCTAAAAGATTTTTTACTATACAAAGTCTAACTGGATGAGCCAAAACTTTTAAAAATTCTGCTACATCTTCGTATTGCTTATAATTACCATCCAAGATATCACCTCTTCTCATTCACTATATTTATTATGCTTTTAATTGTTATTAATATATCAATAATATTACTATATTCAAATTTTAAGATATTGTTACTATAATGTCAATACTATTTTAAAAATTCCAGTTTTTTATTTTAATTTTTCCTCTTCCTAATTCTAATATTCCCCTTTTTTCTAATGACTTTAAACTCCTGCTAACCACTTCTCTAGAAGATCCTATATCAGCTGCTATTTTTTCATGTGTTGTATATATTATTTTACTATTATTATTTTCTTTCATTCTTTCCTTAAAATAACCAATAAGTCTATTTTCAATACTATTAAAAGTCACTTTTTCTAAGCCTTCAACTACATTTTCAAATTTATCATAAAGATTTTTAAATATATATTTTAAAAAACTACTATTATCTAATAGATATCTTTTTGAAAAATCCATTGGAAGCAAAGCAATTATTGCATTTTCTTCAACATCTGAAAATGACTTTTCTTCAGAATCAGTTAATGCGCATAATATAGTATTAAAACAGTTATCGCCCCTGCCTAATCTATATAATGTTATTTCCTTTCCATCATCCCCTATCTTATATACTCTTATTTTCCCTTCCAGTATAAAGGAAAATCCTATACAACTTTGTTTATTATTAAACATACTTTCTCCAGCTTCATAACTTTTTATTGCTATTTTACTAAAAAACTTATTTAATATGTCTTCATCTAATTCTTGTAAAAAAGGATAATTCACCATTAATTCTTTTCTTAAATCCATATTCATACCTCTTATAAATTTTAATATATTAAAATACTAAGGAATTGATATAATCATATTCTCCTAACTATAAGTTTTATACTTTTTTATGCAAAAAAAAAGTAAAACTAATTATATTTTAGTCTTACTTTTTCTATTTATCAACATATTTGATAATTACTTATAATTTATAATCCTAATATAGAATCAATTCTATTTTTATCAAAGCCAACAACAATTTTACCATCTATATCTAAAACTGGTACTCCCATTTGTCCACTTTTATTTACCATTTCTATAGCTGCTGCTCTATTTAACCCTACATTTACTTCTTCATAATTTATATTATTACTTTTTAAGTAATTTTTTACTTTAGTACACCAAGGACAAGTATTAGTTGTATATAATCTTATATTGCTATTCATTTATATTTCCTCCAATATCATATTATTTATTTATGATATAATTATATTCTTATATCCTTGTTTTGACTGTAACAAAGTCACAAAACTTACGTTTTTCTATAATAAATAGAAAGACTATATACTACCTATATTTATACTATTGTTTTTTCTTCTGATCTTATTGTTTTTATTCTAAAAATAAAATAGTAGTACTTACATATTATAATTACTACAATCCCCATCCTTATGAACATGTTGTTTAGCAATATTAATGGGAATGCCAACATAAAATCTGCAAATACTAAAACACTTATCTTTTCTTTTAGTGTCATAGCTCGCTTATTCACAAATGATTCCAAGTGATTTTTATATAGCTTTGTTCCTATAAACCAATAGTTAAACCTATCTGATCCCTTTGCAAAGCAATAAGATGCTAATAACAAAAATGGAGTTGTTGGAAGTATTGGAAGCACCACCCCTACAGCACCCAAAATTGCTGAAATTAATCCTATAGTTATATAAGTATATTTTTTTATCGACTTCATAATAATATCTCCCATTTTAATAGTATTTAACTTAATAAATAATAGTTATATATCTAATTACTTACATTATAATATTTTACAAAGCAAAATTTCTAGTTTGTAGTGCACAAGGTACAGTTCACAGCGCATAATTCACAGTTCACAGTTTTGGGAATAAAGTAACAGAGAACAAGCTCAATTATAGTCTGCTACACTTAACTAAGTTTTTAATTTCCATCACCAATTATTTTTTATCAATAACGTAATTCATTATTAATTTAAATTCTTAATATAAGTTGGCGAAGGTAAATAGACGGTGAAATAAGCATATTTATTTATCGTAGCCTTTATATTCTCAATTTAAATCTTATATTATATTTCTTATTATTTCCTCTAAAGAGTGAACTGTGCTATTATGATTATTTATTATTTTTATATTTTTTCTATCTGCTTCTTTTTTTGCCTTTCTCACCATTTTATGAGATACTACATTAGTAAATAATATTATTACATCTGGATTCCCTATTTTATCATTAAGTCCAGCCTTCATTTGTGTAAATATTTTGGCCTTGCAATTATATTTTTTACAGACATCAAGATATTCTCTACTCATTCTGTCATGTCCCCCAACTACAACTATACTCATTTATATCTTCCTTCTTTCTATTTAAATATATAATTGGTCATAATTATAAAAGCTTATATTACTAATTATTTTATCTATAGGAATTCCACTTAATATGTTCTTCATAGTTTTTTCTCTAATTTCATCATAGTTTTTAAAAACTCTCTTAGCCTCTTCATAATTACTGTAGACTTTCCAATATCCACAACCTAAACACCTCTTACTGCTACATTCCATAAAATCTTTTACATCATCAATTGGAATTCCTAGAAAAATACCTAGCTCATGTGGACAATTAAACTCTTGATATCTTTCCTTTAACTGCTGAACATATTCATAAATACTGTCTTCTTTTTTATAACCTAGCATATTTAAAAATTCTATATTTTCTTTTTTTAAAATATGCTCTTTAAGTATATTTTCATTGTATACCAATATTATTGAGGCGTTTTTTTCTTCTCTTAAACAAAGTGATTTTAAATTTATATTTTCTAAAAAATCTTTTCCATATTTTATCCAACTTTCATATGTGTTTTCTGGAGATTTTTTTATTGTTAAAGTAACTGAAGGTTTTACACCTGCTATTACTAGAGAACTATTATATACTAAAAAATTTTTTATAGCTTCTCTATCCTCCATACTTTGTAAGCTTTTATAAAATTCAACCTTTTCCATACCATAACACCTCTTTAATAATTAATGATTTTTATATTAAATTTACTTTTTATTCATTTTGCTAATATTGATTTTCATTATCAATTAGATATTATAATATAATTATAGTTTTGTCAATATTTACTTTATTATGCATTGTAACTATTTTCATAATGAATTTGTTTATAAAAAGGACATATGTAAGTTTAGATTAAGAAAACTTACATATGTCCTTTTTCTGGCTGAGGTAAAAAATCAAAAAAATAGGCTATATATAACTGATTAATATAGCCTATTCATATTTATACTTATTTTGTTAAATGGGCTGCCTCACCTACTGAATCCTTATCAAAATACTTAATAAGCATTAAAATTGCTAATGCAACTATTGCTACAAATACTAAAAATTGTATTACATAGCTTGCTGTTAATCCGCCCGTAACAAGAGTCGCTATAAATCTAAATAAGTATGCACCTACCCATGCTAAAACAAATTGATATACTATTGATATAGTCATCATTTTATTCCCATATTCTTTTCTCATAACTCCAATAACTGCAAAGCATGGAGTATATAAAGATACGAAAACTAAGAAAGTTAAAGCTGTTATGCTTGTAAACATTGTTGGTAATATAAGTGCTAAATCTCCATAAACTATTTCCATAGTTCCTATAATAACTTCCTTTGCCGCAAGCCCAGTTAATATTGATACTCCTGCTTCCCAAGTACCAAATCCTAGAGGCTTAAATATTGGAGCTACTATACCTCCAAGTTTTGCAAAGAAACTTGTGCTTATCTCATCTGTATACCCACTCATATTGAAGTAAGTTAAGAACCATACTACTATTGAAACTGCAAAAATTAATGTTCCTGCTCTAACTATAAATCCTTTTGATTTATCCCAAGCATTTAATATTATACTTTTTAAACTTGGAAGTTTATATTCTGGTAATTCTAAAATAAATGGTTGTTCATCTTTTTTAAACAATGTATTTTTAAATAGTAATCCAACTAGGATAGCTATAACTATTCCTAAAAGATAAATTCCCATTACCACTAACTCTTGATTGGTACTAAAGAATATTGATGCGAATAAAGCATATACTGGTAAACGTGCTCCACAAGATACCAATGGTGCTATTAATGCAGTCATTTTTCTATCCTTTTCACTTTCTAATGTTCTTGTTGCCATTATAGCTGGTGCAGAACATCCAAAGCCCATTATTATAGGAATAAATGCTTTTCCTGATAATCCTATCTTTCTCATTATTCTATCCATAAGGAAAGCAACTCTTGACATATATCCACTATCTTCTAAGAATGATATTCCTAGGAAAAGAGCAAATACTATTGGGAAGAATACTATTACTCCTCCAACACCTGCTACAACTCCATCAAGAATTAAAGAGCTAAACCATATTGAGGAATTTTTCAATAATCCTTCTACAAAAGGTGTAAAAGTGTCAGCTACAAAAGCATCTAATCCATCTGCTAAAGGTTGTCCAAACCAACTGAATGTAAATTTAAAAATTAAAAATAGTGCTAATAAAAATATTGGGTAAGCAAGGATTGGATTAAGTACTAGTTTATCTATTTTTTCACCTATATATTTAGAATTTCCTTTTCCTTTTGAACTTTTACTTATAGCTTTATCTATATATGAATATGCTTCTTTTTCTGTTTTAAAAGACATTGTATAATTTGGTGTAATTTCTTTTGATTTCTTTATTACTTCTTCTATATTATCTAAACCTTCTTTTGTTTTTGCTGATATAGGTAATATAGTAACTCCAAATTCTTTTTCTAATTTGCTATAATCAATATCTAGTCCTCTTTTTTTAGCTATATCTATCATATTTAGAAGTATCACTATTGGCTTATTAAATTGCATTAATTGAGTTGTTAAGTATAAATTTCTCTCTAAATTTGTTGAGTCTACCACATTAATTATTACATCTACATCTTCATTTTCTAAATAAGCTCTTGCTATTTTTTCTTCATTAGAATAAGTATCCATAGCATATATACCTGGTAAATCAACTATTTTTATATCCTTATTCATAAATCCGTATTTTTTGTCTATAGTTACTCCAGGCCAATTTCCTACATATTGTTTTGAACCTGTTAAAGCATTAAACACTGAGGTTTTTCCTGTATTAGGATTACCTATTAATGCTGCATTTATCATATCCCCCACTCCTTATACATTTAAATATATATTTTTTGCATCTCTTTTTCTAATTGCTAAATCAAAACCTCTAAAAGATATTAACATAGGATCTCCAAGAGGTGCTACTAGTTTTATCTCTATCGGTGTCCCCTTCACACAGCCTAGAGCCATTAGCCTTTTTGCTAATCTAGGATCTCCTAATATTTCTTTAACTATACCAGATTGACCAACTTTCATATTGTATATAGTCACATCATTTCCCCCTTACAGTATTTTCTATATCTATAATTATACTCAATTGATATTGAATGTCAATAACTCTAAGCATATATATAAAAAAATTTGTTAGTTTTTTAACTAATATTTAGAAAATAATAAATGTAGCTGCTACAAAATTAAAAATGCAAAATAAAAAAACTCCCTCAGGAGTTTTATAGACTAAATTATCAATTCTTAATAGAGCTGCCATTAGGCAGCTCTATATTTTATACTATTCTCTTTGGATCGAAATTTAAAAAATCACAAGATGTCATTATATATTCTATCCCTTCATGTTCTTCATTAACTACATTAGATAATGAAGGCCCATGTAAATGTCCATATATAACTTTTTCTACATTATATTCCTTGAATAATTCTGTGAAAGCTGATTCTTCTCTTTTTTCATTCATTGGCGGATAATGTATCATTACTATTATTTTTTCATATCCATCTTCTTTAGCTTTATCTAATGAAAGCCTTAGCCTTATAAGTTCTCTATGGAATATTTTTTTATCTTTTTCTGTAAATTTATCGCTTCCTTCTAATATCCATCCCCTTGAACCACAAATTGCATAGTCTTCATATGTATAAAAATTATTTTGAAGAAATTTTGTATTTTCATACATGTTATTAAGCTTTGATATTCCACTCCACCAATAGTCATGATTTCCTTTTGATATAATCTTTTTCCCTGGTAATTTATCTATCCAATCTAAGTCAACCTTGCTTTCATTTGCTCTCATTGACCATGATATATCTCCTGCTATAAGAACCATGTCTTCATCTGTAATTTTATTTATCCAATTTTCTTTTATTTTTTCATCATGCTTCAACCATTTTGATCCAAATATATCCATAGGTTTATCTGTTGTAAAAGCAAGATGAAGATCTGAAATAGCGTATAAGGCCATTTACTTACTCACCTTTCCGACATAAATTTCTTGGCATTGAATGCTTAATATTCTTCTATTACTTATCTAAATCTGCAACATAAGCTATAATATGTGCTACAGCTTCATAAAGCTCAGAAGGTATATAATCTCCTATATCCACATTGCAAAGCAAATCTGTCAATTCTTTATTATACACTATTGGAACATCATTTTCTTCAGCTTTTTCAATTATTTTATCTGCAATATGCCCCATTCCACTTGCTGTAACAGTAGGTGCCATCAAATTTTCTTCATATTTTAATGCTGCCGCTTTCTTTCTTGATTTCATAATTTCCTCCTAGGATCTTTAACTAGACTCTCCTATCTATAGATATTCCTGATGCTGAGCTAAAGAATTCTCTACATGTTGTTAATGATACTTCTTCTTCTTTCTTCGAAACTTTAACTTCAACTAAAAATCCTAAATCTTTAATATTATTGACTAATTTAGTCTTTGCTATATCTATTATCTTTACAAACTTTTCTTCACATTTTAAATCTATATCTATTTTTTTATCTAAAACTTTCATATATCCATCTACTATACCTAAAGTTTTAGTATCAATTGTAATTACCATTTTAACATTTGTGCTATCTATTCTTTTTCCTTCTTTTCTATTATCTTTTACAATTATCTTACAAGGGTATTCTCTCTCCCTTATATTTACAGGAATATCTGCATAATAATATTCTGAACTTATTTTATTAAATATTTTTATATTATTTATATTGTTTTTTATAATATCTAACACTTTTTCTGAAACAATAGAATCACCCTTTATATTAGAAATTATATCTTTAATTATTTCTTTATTATCTTCTGCTCCTTTATTTAATGAGGATTCCACTAAATTTTTTGTTGGAATATTATTATTTACATTTTTGCTTAATATATTATTTGGATTTATTTGTTCCTTATTACCATTGACTTCTTGTGAAACTTTGCCACTAATATCATTATTTAAGTTTGCTAAATTCTCTTTCGTTATACTTTTATCTGTATTATTTAATTCTACTTCTGTAATTTCTTGATATTTCAAATTTATAATATCCTTCAATTTAAAAAACTCTTCTTCCGTTAAAGTTATACCTTTTCCCATAACGCTTGAAAGAACTTTTTCTAGTTCTCCTTTACTTAAGTCTAAAGCTCCTATTATCCCTAAAGCTTCATTATTACTCTTATTTAAATAATTATTAAAATCATCTACAATATCCTTTGCTCCAATTTCATTAAATTGAAATATAGTATCTTTAATCATAGATATAAATTCTTCTGGTTTTAATGAATTTATAGAATTTAAAGTTCTATCAAATTCATTGCTTGTAAACTCCATTCTTCTATTATTTAATATATCTTTTAGAGAAATATTAATAAGGTCCTCATTTTGTCCTGAAAGTGATCTTAATAAAGATAGTACGCTAACCTTAGAAGATAATATATCTCTTTTTTGATATACATCATTCGCTAATTTATTATTTGTGTTGGATTCTTTTTCATTATTTTCCTGTACATCTAATTTAGGTGTAAGTGCTTCACCCAAATCTTCTTGTACCTCTAATTTTTTTATATTACCATCCATTCTAAAATTTAAATTTTCTTCACTTACCTCTTGTGTAATTTTCTCTTTTACACTATTTGACATAACTTCATTATTTAATATTTCTTCCTTAGATTTAGATATAGAGTTTGAAATATCCTCAAGCAATTTTGATATATTTTCTTTTCCTTTAAATATATCCTTATATCCCTTTATATTCTCTTTAGTAAATTCTATATCATTTTCAAAAAATAATAAAATATCTTCTTTAGATAAAGTTTTAAATTCGCTTAAAAACTCCTTTAAAATATTATTTATTTTTCTTCCCTCTTCGCTATTTTGAGATATACCTTTACTCATTAAGTATTTATTTGCAAACTCCTCTATTTCTTTTGGATCTCCTTGTATTTTGTCTAAAAACTGAATTAGCCCTTTAATTTCTTTTATATTTTCCTTAGTAAGTGGAATTTCAAATTTTATCATTGATTTTACTAATTGAATATCTTCCTTTTTTAATCCTAATTTTGAGAGTATTTCCTTTAACTCACTTTGGGAAGCTTCTTCTCCATTTACATTTTTTTCGATAAGCTTTAACTTTAACTTGCCACCTTCAAAACCCTCAACTTGAAACCTTTGTAATCCCTTATCTAAAGAGTCCATATCTCCATCTATTTCTGCTGAAAATTCCCATCCATCTATTAATCTTATAGTTGCTTCATTACTTCCTTCTTTTTTTATTATCTTCCCAGAAAACTTTTCACCAGTATCAAAGGTTAACTTACTAGATATTCTTTTATTATTAATATTATAGTTATTCCCTACATTAAATACTCCTGGCATATCTTCACCCCGTAAACACTTATATATTATTTATAATATCGAATGTATAAGAGACTTTCTTAATAGAAATAGTTTTGGAAATAAGTTGGAAATATTATTATTATCTTTAGAAATCTCTTAAGAGTACTATAAAAATATAGAAATATTTGGAGGTTAAAAAAATGAAATTATCTATTATAAAAAAATTATTATTTTTAATTATTACATGTATTCCACTAACTGTTTTATCTTGTAGCAATACATCTAAAAAAATTACTTTAAGTGAAAATACAGAAAATGAAATTTCCTTAGAAGAAAGTGAAATTATAAAATCTATAACAGCTGGTGAAAAACTTTTAGATGAAGGAAAACTTGAAGAAGCTAAAGAAAATTTTAGCAAGGCTATCTCTCTTGATAAAACAAATAAGGATACCTATTTAAGAATAAAAGATAAATATATATCTATAAACAAGTTAGATGAAGCCTATAACATTGTTAAATCAGCAATATCTAATAATGTTGATATTGAAAACATGAAATTATTATTAAAAGAAATATCATCTAAGTTTGAAGTGATTAACTTAACTTCTTCCATATATCAATATAGCAATTATGCTCTACCTAAAAATGCTAATATAACGATACTTGGAGACTCAGTGCAAATTCCTATAACCTGGGATAATGAAATTGTTGATACAGAAAGTTTAGGCACATTTAAATATGAAGGTTTTAATGAAGAATATGGACGAAAAGTAATAATGAATATTACTATTTTAGAAAATGTTTATGATAAGCAAATAGGATGGGTAAAAGACTTTTATAAAGAAAATGGACAATTATATATTAATTTAGATTTAGTTGAATTTTATTTAGGCAGAGAAGAAGCTCTTAGGGAAGCAATTAAAGATGGAAAAGCTGGAATTGATGAAAATGGAGAATATTTTTTGCCAGCCCCAGTTTGGATAAGAAATAGCTCTAGTGCTATTACTAGTTATCCTATATCTGATGATTGTATATATTCTTTATGTTCTGCCACCATAAATCTTGAAAATTATGAAACTAGAGGGACATTAGTAAATATTTCTTATACCGACTTTTTAAAAGCATTTAACGATACTAAGAATAATAACGCAAGAATATTACTTGTTTGGGTTGATATAAAGAATGGTTCTATCTTTAAAATTTCTGAACAATATCTTCCATAATAATAAGCTTAAAGGAGAATCTATAATGAATAATAAATTTATAAAACTGACTATCACTGCAACTTTTTTAATACTAAGTATTTCACTCTTTTCATGTACTGACACAAGCAAAAAGGTAACTGTTTCCAATAATACTGAAGAAGAAATTTTAGTTGAAGAAAATGAAGTAACTGAACTTATAAATAATGGAACAAAGCTTCTTAATGATAAAAAATATGATGAAGCTAGCGCTTATTACAATAAAGCCATTGAATTAGATAAATCAAATAAAGACTTATATTTAGAAATTAAAGATATTTATTTAGAAGCAAATAGATTAGATGATGCTTATTTTATAACTAAAACTGCTATTTCTAATAATATAGATGCTGAAAATATGAAAAAAGTAGCTGAAGAAATCTCATCTAAATTTGATGTAATTAATATTAATGATAAAGTTGAACAAAATTCCGAGTATTATTTTCCTAAGAACGTAACTGCAGTAATAAATGATCAATCAATTACTTTACCTATAAAATGGGATTATGCTAAAGTCGATACAAGTAATAGCGGAACCTTTGAATACTATGGTTTTAATGAAGAATATGGCAGGAAGATAAAAGTTACTTTAACTGTTCCACAAGTTGTTTATGATAAACAAATAGGCAGTATTGAAAAGATCTATTCATCTAATGGTAAAACTTATATTGATGTTGATTTAGTTGGCTTCTATATAACTAAAGATCTATCTTTACAAGAGGCATTTAAAGATAGAAAAGATATTCCAATTATTGAAAGCACTGAAGAATTCTATCTTCCGGATGGCTACTATATAAAAAATGACTATAGCACAATAACCACCTATGAATTATCTAATGACTGTAGTTTTCAATTATTGCACCACGACTTTGTTGAAACTTTAGGTTTAAATCGTGATTATCCTGGTAATTCTTCTATAAATCTAATAGCATCATTTGATAACTTTAAAGATTATATAGATTTAAGAAATCCAATGGATATAGGAGATCTTGTTATTGATGATAACACCATATTAACTAATAGAGGAACTTTATGTTGGATTGAACTGAAAAATAATGTTGTATATTCTATCTATAGGCAATATACACCTTAAAAATTAAACTAATATCATTAAGAAAGTGGACTTATATAAGTTTGCCTATAATCTCATCTTGCTCTAAATCATCCCAAACTTATATAAGTCCACTTGAAAACTGAATGAAAATATAAAATTATTATATTGGAATGCTTAAGACATAATATAATCGCATCCCTCCCATTTTATATTTTCTCATATATTAAATTGTCCTTATACTATTTATTTATTGTAAAGTATTCCATATAATAGAATATATAACATTAAAGGAGAAGACTATATGGCTAATGAAATACTCATTGTTGAAGATGATAAATCTATAAATGACATATTATTTTACGCATTAAAATCTGAAGGATATAATTCTTACAGTACTTTCACTTTAAACGAAGCTAAGGAGTATTTAAATATAAATTTACCTGATTTAATTTTACTTGACTTAAATTTACCTGATGGAAACGGCTTTGATTTATGTAAAGATATAAGTTCTAAATGCTCTATTCCTATAATAATCCTTACAGCTAAAAACGATGTTGTTGATAAGGTATTAGGTCTAGAACTTGGAGCCGATGATTATATAACCAAGCCATTTCATATAAAAGAAGTATTAAGTAGAATAAAAGCTGTTTTAAGAAGAATAGAAAAGTCATCTTCTGAATCTAACACTCTCTTCATTAATATAAATAAAGATATCATGATTAACTTTAAAAATAGAACAGTTTTAAAAAATGATAAGGTTATTCAGCTTAAACCTAAGGAATATGAACTTTTAGAGTTTTTTGTCCAAAATAGAAATAAAGTCTTTTCAAGGGAACAACTTATAGATAATGTTTGGGAATTTTCTTATGATGGGGATATAAGGACAGTGGACATTCATATAAGAAGGCTTAGAAGTAAATTGGACACGCCTAATGAAGCATCAATAATTGAAACAGTATTTTCTGTGGGATACATTATGAGGTAAATTATGAAACTAAAATATAAGTTCACTTTAATAATAACTATTACTATGATTTTTCTCGGACTATCTCTTAATATTTCTGTTAGAAAAATTCTAAAAAGTAATATGGAAAATTCAATTACGAATTCACTAAAAGAAGTTATGAAAAGTACAAGAGAATCAATAAAATATACTCTATCTATACGAGATTATATCTTTAAAGATAAGGCTTTAGTTCAAGAAGCTGATTATCTAATAGAATATATTTCATTAAACTATGAAAGTCAAATTCAAATATGCGATGTTAATGGTAATTCAATTGCTACTAATTTATTAGAAAACCCTATTGAATTTTCTAATAATCTTAATGAAGTAAAGGATGGAAAAACTATAGTTAATATAAAATATAATAATAATTCTCTTACTGGAGTGCTTTCATATCCTTTAATAATAAACAAATCTTATCTAGGAATCATAAATTTAACTAAAGATTACACACCTTTGCTTATTGACTATAAAAAAGCCACTAACACTTTGACATTAATTGAAATATTTCTTATTATTTTTATATTTACTATTTCCTATAGGCTTACAAATAAAATAGTTAGACCTATAGAAATACTAACTTCTGCTTCTAAAAAGTTAAGTCAAGGAAATTATGATATAAATATAAATGTAGAAGGAAATGATGAAATATCTATATTATCAAAAGAATTTATTAATATGAAAACAAAAATTCAAGAACAAATATTAGATATAGAAAAGGAAAAAGAAAAGGTTGAAAAATTGGCCTTAAGTAGAAAAATATTTTTTGACACTGTAACTCATGAACTTAAAACTCCACTTACATCTATTATTGGATATTCTGAAATGATGATAGAAAATATAGTTGATGATGAAGAATTTAAAGCTCGAGCTCTTGATAGAATATACTCTGAAAGCCAACGATTAAATAAACTAGTTCTTGAAATAATAAATATTTCAAAGGGGTTATCTTCTATAAATGATGAGTTTATTAATATGGATATTGCACCTTTGATTAAAGCCATTTGTTCAGATATGAGTATTAAAGCTGAAAAATATAATTTTGGAATATATTCTATTATAGAAAGTGGTAGTGTTTCTATAAAGCCAAACAAAATTAAAGAAGTTTTGATAAATCTACTTGATAATGCGATAAAATACTCTATTGAAAATTCCACAATAATTCTTAATTCTTATGTTTGTAATGATTTTTATATTATTGATGTAATAAATGAATCTCTTCCTATTCCAGAATATATATTTGAGCATATATTTGAACCCTTTGTTAAGTCTAATGATTCATCTGATTTATCTAGTACAGGACTAGGATTATATTTATGCAAAGAAATAATAAAAGACCATGATGGCATAATAACCTTAGATAATGGTTATGAAATAATTTCAACCATAAAGCTACCTTTAATAAAAAATCACAATTAATATAAATTTTTAATCTTATACTATATTAATTGCTTCTTTAAACATATATAAAAGCTATTAATATTAATACTTATCTAAAGCCTAAACTTTAAATAAGGGTTATATTAATAGCTTTTTTAATCATTATTTAATTTATTCTACAACTATCTTATTGTAGTTTTTCTTTCCCCTTTTAAGAAGTGCTGAACCATCTTCTAAATCTGACTCTTCCAAAGTTCTGGTAACTTCAGTTACTTTTTCTCCATTTATTGATAAGCCACCTTGTTGGATTAGTCTTCTTCCTTCTGCTTTAGATGGAACTATTTTATTTTCAGCCATTATATCTAATAAGCTTACACCTAATTTTTCTTTACTTATTGTTACTGTAGGAACATTGCTCATGTCAACTCCACCAGAGAATAAAGCTTCAGCAGCATTTTTAGCTTTAGTTGCTTCTTCTTCTCCATGAACTAGTTTTGTAACTTCAAAAGCAAGACGCTTTTTAGCTTCGTTTATAGCTGCTCCTTCAACAGAACATATTTCTCTTACTTCATCCATTGGAACAAATGTTAATAATGATAAGCATTTTTCTACATCTGCATCATCTACATTTCTCCAGTATTGATAAAAATCAAATGGTGAAGTTTTATCTGGATCAAGCCATAAAGCTCCCCCCACTGTTTTTCCCATTTTTTGACCTTGGCTATTAGTTAATAAAGAACAAGTCATTGCCATTGATTGAGCTTGAGCTTTTCTTCTAACTAATTCTACCCCTGCAATCATATTTGACCATTGGTCATCTCCACCTAATTGCATTTTACAGCCATACTTTTGATTTAGTACGTAGAAATCGTATCCTTGCATTAGCATATAATTAAACTCTAAGAAAGAAAGTCCTTTTTCCAATCTTTGTTTAAAACATTCTGCTGTAAGCATTCTATTTACTGAAAAGTGAACTCCAACTTCTCTTAAGAAATCTACATAATTTAAATTTAATAACCAATCTGCATTATTAACTAATATTGCTTTATCATCAGAAAAATCTATAAATCTTTCCATTTGTTTTTTTATTGAATCCACATTATGTTGAATTTGTTCTTTCGTAAGCATTGTTCTCATATCAGTCTTGCCTGATGGATCTCCTACCATTGCTGTTCCACCACCAAGAAGCGCTATTGGTCTATGTCCTGCTTTTTGCATATGTGCCATAAACATTAACGCAATAAAATGTCCAACATGTAAACTATCAGCTGTTGGATCAAATCCTATATAAAAAGTTATTTTCTCCTTTTCTAGCAATTCTCTTGTTTCATCTTCATGAGTGAATTGCTTTATGTATCCACGATCTAATAACTCGTCTAAAACATTAGCCATTCTACGTAACCTCCTATTTATTTTTACTTATTATAGTATATCTTTTTATTTACATATTATCAACTATAAAACCATTGATTTAAATTGCGAAGCAATTTATATAGTTCACAGCGCACAGTTCACAGTTCACAGTTTTTGGAATAAAGTAACAGGGAACAGGTTATGATATAAATTGCAAAGCAATTTATAAATGAAAGAATGAAAAAATTAAAACAACTGTGCACTGTGCCTTGTGAACTGTGAACTGAAAAATGATTCGCAATTTAAAACAAAGGAGTAATTCTTAACAATAGAATTACCCCTACTTACTACTTTTTCGACATTTAATTTTTATTAATTTAGATTTCCCGAATTATTACTAGAATTCCTTTACTTAATATTTGAACTTTAAATTCCAAATAAAACTTACTTATTTAACAACTTAATTCTTATAATCCGGTTTATCTAAGACAATCTTTAACTACTTAAGCTTTTCTATTTAAGCTTTTCTTAACTCTCTAATAACGTATCAGTTATAAATTATCCAGTCCTTTAATCTTTAAATTCTATAATCCACTCCCGATAAATTACTTAATTTTTAATAAAATTTTTAACTAATTCATTTTACCAATTCTCTAAGCCACATATTCTCTTATACAATCTGGTAGATCATCAGTACATTCACAATTTAAATTTATATATAAATTTAAATTATATCTTTGAGAGAATTCCTTTAATTTTCTAAAGAGATTCGTTGATTCCGATATATTATTAACTATACTAGATAAAGCGTCTATATATATATTTTCTACATCATAATTTTGAGATATAACTCCACAAAGTAAACCATAAAAGCTCTCACAATCTATTACGCCAAGTTCATTAGTATTTATAAACCTTATCTTACCTCTAAGCTGCATCATACGTCTTGCATCGTCATCAATATAAACTGAATCTCCTTTTGCTTTATTTGAATGTTCATTAGCAAGTTCTATTAACCTTTTGGTTTTACCTGCCCCTCTTCTTGCACAAAAGACTTGAATCATTGGAATCCACTCCCCCTAATAGAATTTTTTTTATTCTCTTAATATATGTATATTCTATTTAGTTGAAAATATTTACAGAATATTTTAAAAAATAAAAAGATAGTGTGTTCTATTACATCACTATCTTTTTACCTAAAAAAATGAGAACTCATTACTTTGTTTTTTCCTGCATGCTTTGCTTTATAAAGGTATTTATCTGCACAATTAATAACAGCTTCTAGATTTTCTCCATCATATGGATAAAAACCAACCCCAAAGCTTGCAGTAATATTTCTTCCAAGTTCTTCTTTTGATATAAAGTTTTCTGATACCGCTTCCCTTATATTATCGATTCGCTCGTATACCTCTTGATTACTGTCTGTACAATCTATATATAATATTATTTCTTCTCCACCATATCTTGCTATTATATCCTTTGGATATAGCATATTCCTAATTAAATTTGCGGTTTCTATCAATACTTTATCTCCAAATTGATGTCCTAAAGTATCATTAATCCTTTTAAAATTATCTAAGTCAATCATAACTATTGCATATTTTTCTATTTTACCATTAGTTAATCTTTCCTCTATAATTTCATAAAATGTCTTTCTATTATAAATTCCAATTAAAGCATCACATTGTGCTGCCTTTTCTATCTTTTTATATAAAATAGAGTTTTCTAAAGCAATTGCTATTTGACTTGCTATTGAAGTTAAGAAAATTTCGTGAAATTCAGATAGAAAATTATAGTGGGTATGATCCACTATTATATAACCTATAAAATTTTCTCCAACTTTAATTGGCACACCCATTCGTGAATGAATAGATATACCATTTAACTCGTCTTCTATTATTGGCTCCTTTGAATTTAAAATAAAAGTCTTATGTTTACTTATGTATTTTTTACATTCTTCTGTAAGGCCTATACTTTCTTCTGTGCCATTAGTAGCTTTTATCACAAATTTAAAATCTTCTAGTAAATATATGGTGGATTGAGTAACTCCTATAATTCCTATAATCATATCATTTATCATTGGTATTATATTTTTACTACTTAAATTTGAATTTATATAATTGCTAATTAATATTACATTAGAAAGCATATCAAGGTTTTTTTCATATTGAACATTAGCAGAACTTAATTCCTGTATTTTTTCTTCTGTGATTTTCTGATAGCTTTCGTACTCTGACTTAAGTTGCTGATACTTAACTTTATAATCGTCCATACTCCCTCCCTATTTCATCTAACATAGTATGAATCGAATCCAGACAATCTATAAGTTAATATTACTTTATTTTCCTTTTAATATCAATAGATTTTTACATTCAAAATTGTTTTCAATATAATATTTGTAATATAGTATAACTAAACTATCTATAAACTATCTTTAATTAATCCTGTTCCTTCAACTATTATGTTTACATTTACTTCTAAGTCAGTTTTTGATATAGGATTATATACTGCTGCCCTTGGATAATGTATATCCAAAAGTCTTTCTATTTCAAAAATATCAAGTTCCTTTTCTTTATATTCAGCAAATATATTTTTAATATAACTTTCTACTTCCTTTTCTTTAACCTCTTTTATATATTTTAATAATTCCTTATCAACAATTAACCTTCCTTGTGTTTCTGCAACAGATACTTTCATCTCTAAATTTTTAATTAATTTAATATTCTCTCCATCGTATTGAATTTTACTTTCTGTGTTATTATCTAATATATCTAATGTTATAAATCCTTGTTGTGATTGAGGATTAGACATTTCTAGAGTTCCTCTTCTTATATTATTCATAAGTAGATTGTAACTCATTGCATCTTTAGCATCAATTCTTTCCACTAATATGTTATCTTTTATTATTGCTCCTCCGCCAATTTCAATTTTTTTATCTAAAGCGTCTTCCCTTATTTCAATAACTCCCACTATATATGTATCACTAGCTGTTACTGAATTATTTAGGTAATCATTCATATTAGCTCTCATTGCCCTTGGATTTCTTTTATTTTTATGTACTAATTCTTCCAAATATAGTCCTAAATACTCTTCATCACTTGAGGTTATTTTTAGTAAGTCCTTAACTTCTCCAAAATAAACAAACATATCTGGTTTGATTTGGAATTCTTGACTATTATTTATTAAGTCTATGTATCTTTTTATACCATCTCTTGCAGCATTTTCTGTAAAAATATAAGCTCTATTTTGAGAGTAATTCAATTCAAAACTAGATGCTAAATTTACATCTCTTAGTGCTTCTAACGCTGTTTTACCTATACCCTTATATATTATTCTCTTTCCTTTATCTGAACTTTCATTAGTACTTCTGTAAGGTTTCACACAATCTACATAAACTATTGCTCTTCCAAAATCATCTGTATCAAAAATAACACTTGTAGCAAAACTTACTTTATTTATATCTCTATAATTAAAGCACCCTACTAAGAATAAGGGGATAAAAAATACTGTTATAATTTTACTTAACTTCTTGAACTTCATTTTTCATCCCCCTTTTTTATGAAATCTTTTGAAATTTTTTCTAAGTTTCCTCTGAGTACAACATCTTTAAATCTATATTCATTAATACTTCCAATTGGGAATAAAAATTGATACCCTACTGAATCTAGCTCTGCTAATTGAATTAATAATAATAAAGCTCCACATAAAAACCCAGGTATTCCAAAGGCTGCCGAAAACGCAACTAATACTAGTGCCCAGAATGATAATGCTCCATATAGCTTTGGAATTAAAAAATATGATAGGGTACTTAATGCAACTACTATTATAGTTATTCTTGATGCTATACCAGCTCCTACAGCAGCTTCTCCTAGAATTAAACCTGAAACTATACTCATTGCTCCACCTATTGGTTGTGGAAGTCTTAGCCCTGCTTCTTTTATAAATTGAAATGCAAGCATCATTAATATAACTTCAACAAATGTTGGAAAGGGAACTCCTGCCCTAGATACCGCAAGCCTAAACATAAATAATGATGGTATAGTAGAAAAATGATAAGTTATTATTGCTACATAAATTCCTGGTACCATTGTTGCAACAAAAAACGCACACCATCTTAATATCCTATTAAAATTTGTATGATATTTATTCAAATAATAATCATCTGGCATTTGAAAGTTTTCTAAAAAAAAGTATGGTACGGTAATTACAAAGGAAGTTCCATCAACAATTATAGCAACTCTTCCTTCTAGTAGTTTTGCACCAATCTCATCTGGTTTTTCAGTATATCCTACTGTATCAAAAAGACTTTTTTGACTCTTAAGCTCATCTTCTATATAGTTGGTATCAAATATAAATCTTAAATCCAAATTTTTCACTTTTTCTTTTATATCATTAACTAATTCCTTCGGTGCAACACCATCTAAATAACATACAGCTACTGCAGTATTTGATTCTTCACCTACTACTATTGCTTCAAATTTTAGATTCGGATTTTTCACTCTTTTTCTTATTAACGCAACATTATGTACTATTAATTCATTAAATCCTTCTCTTGGTCCTTTTAAAACTGATTCTGTTTCAGGAATTCCAACGCCTCTTACTGGAAACCCCTTAGTTTCTACATATATTATCTCTTCAAAATCATCAAATACTATTATTGGATCACCAGATAATATATGCATTATTGCATCATCTCTATCTTTAGCAATATCCGTTGCACCTATATTTAATGCATTTTCTATTACTTCTTTAACAGAAGTTATTTTACCTCCATTTGGATGAAGTTCACCAAAACCTCTCAATGGTAAAACGACGTATTCACTTATCATTTGCATATTACATAGATCATCAATAAATATTACTGTTGCTTTACCTAAAACCGTTTGAACCGGCCTATATTTAACATCAAAAGAGTTTTTCATTTTCTCTTTTATATATTCTAAATTATTCATATACATCACCTGATTGTATTATTTGCTGAAAAATTGTTTAATATTCATTTTTTTGCTAATACTAAAAAGAGTGAAAAAGTGAAAGATTTAAAAAGTGAGCGAATTAAAGTTAAACTCCTTTGGAGTTTTTTATTAATTAAGTCCTTAATTTGGCAAAGCTAAATTATTTCAATAATTTTTCATTCTTTCTCTCTTTCACTTTTCCCATTAACTTTAGAAGGGTGGTAAATATGAATAAAATTTCTAGTAAACATTTTATATTATTTATAATTGGTGTAGTAATCATATCACTAAAAACATATCCATCAATTTTCATAGATATAGGGGGAAGAGATACTTGGCTTGCTTCTTTAATAGCTTCAATAATATTTGTTATTTTCTTAATGTATATAGTCAATATTTGCAATGTTACTAAAACCTTTGATATAAATTATATTTTTGCGCATTCTATGCCAAAAGCACTAAGCTTTATTCTAATGCTTATATTTATAATCACTTTATTTATAAATGCAATTGAAGCTGGAGCTCTAGAAGCTAATATATTACATTCTACATTGTTTCTTGAGACTCCTGTTTGGTATGCCTTGGCATTTTTCCTACTGCCATCACTTTTTATCTTTAATAAAAGACTACGTACTATATTAATATTTGTTTTAGTTAGCGTATTTATAATAATAATAAATGGAATTATCTTCTTTGCTCTGTCTCAAAGTTATAAAGATATAAATAACTTACTTCCTGTACTTGGTAGTAATATTTCTTATGGCTTTGTTATTTCAACTTTACTTATTTTAGGTGGATTTTCTTCATTTATGATAGCTATTCCATTTTTAAAGTTTATTGATAAAGTTGAGCATATTAGAATACATACACTTTACGCTGGTATTATTTCAGCTGCATTTATTATTATCTCTTTTGTAGGGGTTATAACTGCCTTTGGCCCACTAAGAGCTGCTAATATATTTTATCCTGAATTTATACTTGGGCAAAGGATAGAATTTGGTGGATTCATAGAATTTGGTGAACTATTTTTCTTGATTCAGACTGTAATTGGATTTTTTGTTAAATATGTATTATCAACCTATAGCATTTTATTAATTTGTGAAAAATATATTAAAAATAAGCGCATTTTTATTGGAATATATACATTTTTAATATTTGTTTTTTCTAATTTCTTAGGAATGAATAATTACTTACTTTATGATGCTTTGAAGTATTTACAAATACTTAATTTATTCAGCTTTGTTTTATTACCAATTATAGTATTTTCATTATATTACCTGAGGCATAGCCCCAAAAAAAGCTTAATGAAAAAATCTAAATAATTAGAAATTTCAAAATAATCTGATTTTTTTTATTATATACTCTTGAAATAATATCATTTTGTGGTATAATTATTTTGAAAATTTAAATGATTAGGAAAAATTTCGATATATTCTCTCCCCTTAAAGTTCATTATTCACCTTAAGGAAGAAATTATCAAGTTTGTCCTTATGAATTTTAAGGAGGATTTCAAAATGGAAGATAAAAAAATAATTTGTAAAGATTGTGGAAAGGAATTTGTTTTCACAGTTGGAGAACAAGAATTCTACAAGGAAAAGGGATTTGATAATGAGCCAGTAAGATGCCCTGATTGTAGAAGAGCTAGAAAAGCACAAAATAACAGAAGATAGTTTCTGTTTTAAAAGACTAATCATTAATTTGATTGGTCTTTATTTCATTTTTATCAAATTATAAGAAATCCTATATTTTATAAGTATTTTTTCTTTAAATCTACATAAACTATTATCTGCAGCTAATATTTTTCGAAGGAGGATTTTTTTAATGAAATTAATAAAGATGTTTTTTACAATATCTGTTTTATTAGGATTATTTGCTTTAATATTTAAATATTCAATTTGGTCAATAAATATAATATTGCTTGCGGCTATTTTATTATTAGTAGTAGATATTTTTTATGCTAAGGCTTAAATTTATTATCTACGTACTTTGAAAGAATATCTTATAAGATAACTTTATTTTATGATAACTTTGAGATTAATAAAAATATTTTAAATTATATATTTTTTATAGTTCAATTATTGTTAGTTTAATATTGCTCCCTCTCATAAATTATTAAGCTTAATATCCCATACTTTTATTTAGAATACTTATTTATACATAAATTTAAATTCATACTTTTCCTCTTATTTCATTTCATGTTCTTCGTGCCTCTTAATTTTGATCCATTGACTAATGTTAAATTAAAATAATCAAATCTAAACTTATATATTAATCCTGTATAAGCTAAATTTAATCATATATTTCATATACTCATCATAAATACCAATCTATAGTCTTATTCCTTGTTGACATGGTAAATTTCCAAATTTATAATTAATTGTATAACTATAAGTCTTATATGTTAGTATGCACAAATGAAAGGAGTGCTTTAATTGGAAAGTAATACAGATAAAAAGAAGGTTATTTTTAGTGGAATTCAGCCTTCTGGTCAATTAACTTTAGGAAATTATTTAGGAGCTATAAAAAATTGGGTGGCTCTTCAAGATGAATTTGATTGTTATTTTTGCGTAGTAGATTTACATGCAATAACTGTTAAACAAGAGCCAAAGGATTTAAGACAAAGAACTCTTGAAGTTCTTGCAATATATATAGCTGCGGGTATAGTTCCTGAAAAGAATACTTTATTTATTCAATCACATGTTCCTGCTCACAGCGAATGTGCATGGCTTTTAACATGTAATTCTTATATGGGAGAACTTAGTAGAATGACTCAGTATAAAGATAAATCTCAGAGATATGGGGATTCAATAGGTGCTGGACTATTCACTTATCCTGTATTAATGGCTGCTGATATTCTTTTATATAATACAGATTTAGTACCTGTGGGTCAAGATCAAAAGCAGCATTTAGAAATAGCTAGAGATATTGCTAATAGATTTAATAATACTTATAGTCCAACATTTAAAATTCCAGATCCATATATTCCAAAGGTTGGTGCTAAGGTTATGAGCCTTCAAGAGCCAACTAAAAAGATGTCTAAATCAGATGATAATCCAAATGGATACATCTTAATTATGGACCCACCTGAAGTAATAAGAAAGAAGGTTTCTAGAGCTGTTACTGATAGCCTTGGAATTATAAATTACTCTGATGATCAACCAGGTGTTAAGAATTTACTTGATCTTCTAATTGCAATAAATGGTTCAACCCCACAAGACCTTGTAGCCTATTATAAAGATAAAGGCTATGCTGATTTAAAGAAAGATGTAGCTGATGCTATAGTAAATGAGTTAGAACCAATTCAAAATAAAGTTAATGAAATCCTTAAAGATAAAAAAGCATTAGAAGAAATATATAAATTAGGTGCTGAAAAAGCAAACTATATATCAATGAAAACACTTAGAAAAATGCAAAAAAAGATTGGATTTATTCCTAGAGGATAATACCAAATATAAATAAAGCTCCTTAATAGGAGTCTTTATTTATAATTAATGTGAAAAAATGAGGTTTATATTATGAAACTGTATAAAAACATTCTAAATATTTTAATAATACTATTTATAGTTCTATACCCTATTTTGCCCAGTTATGGAATTATAAATTCAGACTTGATTCTATATTCAATACTTTTAGTACAAACTCTAGGCATAATAATTTTAAATGACGAACGTCAAAATATAATAAAAAATATTCCTCTATTATTAAAAGATAAAATTTTTCTATCATTATCATTATTAAATTTAATTATGTATGCCTCTACAATTATTTCTATTGACAAAAAGATCACAATTGTGAATAGTATAAGATTCTCTATGTATATATTTATATATTATTCAATTTCTTATAAGCTAACTGGTAAAAATATATTTAAAATATTGATGAACTCATTTTTAAGTGTTTCAATATTATCTAGTTTTATAAGTATATTTCAATTAATCAAATATAAGTTTTCAAATATTCAATTAAATGAAGAACATAGAATTTCTTCTTTTTTAGAGAATTCAAATAATCTAGGTGCTTATACAATATTATCTATCTTTATAATTTTATTATTACTTATAAACACTAAAAAAAAGAGCCAAAAGATATTTTTATTTATATCCTCACTTTTACTTTTTTCAAATATAATATTATCTCAATCTCGTAATGCTTTGCTAGCATTACTTTTTGGTTCAGTTTTAATTTCAATAGTTTATGATAAAAGATTTATAATAGCATCAGTAATTATTCCTGTAATACTATTTATAATTCCTCAAAGTAGAATTAGATTATTAGATATTTTTAATTTAGATCAAAATAGTAGTAGATTTAAAATTTGGAAGTCTGCTGAGCTTATGATAAAAGATAATCCTATATTTGGTCTTGGATATGAGAATTTTACATCTGCATATCCTACTTATATCTACCACAATCAAGAGTTAATGGTCCATGGTAGTTATAAAGCGTTACATCCACATAATATATTCTTGAAGATACAATCTGAATTAGGAATTTTAGGTAGTATATTATTTGTTTTATTTTTATCTTTTACAATAATAACATTATTATCTTATATAAAAAATTGTAATGATACTAAGATTAAAAATATATTAGTTGGAATAACTATTTCATTTACTAGCTTTCAATTTATGAATTTATTAGATTGTTATTATAATTCACTAAAAGTAATTATTACTATGTTTATTATCTTGGCAATTGCAAGTTATTATAATAATATTAATAAAAACTTATCCTAATTAAATAAAAGCTATAAAACTAACTTATGATAGTTTTATAGCTTTACTTATTATTTATTCCAGTCTCTACTTGTTAAATATTGAATAAAAGGTTCTCTAAGTTCTTCTCTTTTCAAAGCATATTCTACTGTTGCTTGCAGGAAACCTAATTTATCTCCCACATCATATCTTTTTCCTTCAAAATTATAGGCATACATAGCTTCATTTTCAATTAAAGTTTGTAATGCATCTGTAAGTTGAATTTCTCCGCCTTTACCTGGTTTAGTATTTTGTAAAATATCAAATATTTGTGGAGTTATTATATATCTTCCTAATATAGCAACATTACTTGGAGCTTCTTCTATAGCTGGTTTTTCAACCAATTTTTTTACTTTATAAACCCTATCTTCAATATGAATTCCATCCACTATTCCATATTTATTTACATCTTCTTGATTTACTGTTTGAACCCCTAAAATAGAAGTTTTATATTCCTTATAGCAATTCATTAATTGTTTTAAGCAAGGAACTTCTGAGTCCACTACATCGTCGCCTAATAATACTGCAAAAGGCTCATTACCAACAAATGCTCTTGCACATGAAATTGCATGCCCTAATCCCTTAGGCTCTTTTTGTCTTATGTAATGAATATCTACCATATCAGATATTCCTCTTACAAGTTCCAAAAGATCTTCTTTATGATTTTTTTCAAGTTCCATTTCTAATTCTACTGATTTATCAAAATGGTCTTCTATGCACTTTTTATTTCTTCCTGTGATTATAAGAATTTCTTCTATTCCTGATGCAACAGCCTCCTCAATAATGTATTGTATAGTTGGTTTATCAACTATTGGAAGCATTTCTTTAGGCTGTGCTTTAGTTGCTGGTAAAAATCTAGTTCCTAGCCCAGCTGCTGGTATAATAGCTTTTCTTACTTTCATATTTATCCCTCTCATTCATATATCTTTACATAATATAACCAATTTTTATTTTAACATATTAAAATATATAATTCAATTTATACGCCAATTTAATTGAATTATTTTACAATTTTATCAATAATACTTATAATCTTTTTAATAAAACTATGTTCTTTTAATATTATAGATTATTATACTTATAAAATCATGATTATCTAATACTTCTTATAAATTCTATATATTTATCATGATTAATTGCAAAATTTCCTGATACTTTTTCACCATCATTAATATTTTTAGTCACTACAGATCCAAGACTTATACTAACATTATTCCCTAAAAGTAACCCATTAGAAATAATAGCACCTAGCCCAACCCATGAATCCTCTCCTAATATAGTTCTTCCCCCAAAAGTTGTTCTTGATGCAACTAAACATCTTTTTCCTATTTTAACACCATGCTCTATATGAACTAAATCATCTAGTTTAGAATAATCCTCTATTATTGTATTATCCCAAGTATAAAGTGCTTTATCTATACATGAATTATATTGAATTTCTACATTGTTTCCTATAATTACTCCGCCGCAATGATTAACATTCATTATTATTCCATCTACTCTCTTATATTCATATCCTTCACCACCTAAGACTACACCAGATCTTATAATAGAATTATCTCCTATTACTGTATTCTCCCTAATAACAACAAATTCTTCTATTTTTACGTTATTACCTATCCTTACATTTTTTTTACTTATAGAAGCTAGAGGATTTATTTCACAATTTTCTCCAAATATAGTATCAAACTCTTTCCTTTTATAACTATCTATTTGAGACAATTTATTATGTAACTTGAAATAATCCATTCTAGGATTACTTGAGATTATAATTCCATATTTATTTTTAAGTTTATCACCTATTTCTTTTGTTGTTATTAAACAAGTAATTTTATCACTTAACCCACTAATATATTTTTCATTTTCAATAAAAGAAAGTAACTTTTCTTCACATACTGAAACTGCTAGACCTAAAGATGTGAATTCCCCATCTTTAAGAAGATTCAAGTTTTCTATTAATTTTGTAATTTCACTTAATAACATTTTATTTCCTCCTAAGCCTTCTATATTTAATAATAACTTCAGATATAAATTTCAAATATATTATACCATTTTTTCACTAATGTTTTAATTTATTAATTCATTGAATATATTGTCGTATTATGTTAATATAAAACCTGCATATTTAATATTTATTTAAAAAAGTTATACTTTTCTTGTTGAATTATTAAGTTTTTATTATTTATGATATTTTTGACTCAATTAAATTTATTAGTTGAAAATTATATAGAAAGTATTTATATGGAGGAAATAAAATAATGAAAAAAAGTACAAAAGATTCTATTATTGTTGGCTTTGCCTTATTTTCAATGTTCTTTGGAGCAGGTAATCTTATATTTCCAGCCTTCCTTGGAAATAAAATAGGAAGCGAATATTTATTAGGTATTATAGGATTTATTACTACTGGAGTTGGACTTCCACTCCTAGCTATCTTTGCTTGCTCAAAAGGAGATGGAACTTTTGAAACCCTTTCAAATAAAATAGGTAAAAAGTTTTCAATAATACTTACTGCTGCTCTATTCATAGCCGTCGGACCCCTGCTTGCAATTCCAAGGACAGCAGCTACTACTTTTGAACTTACAATAAGCCCCTTTTTCCCTAGTGTATCTCCATTTATAGTTATGACTATATATTTTATAATAAACTTATTTTTTGTTTTAAAAAGTACTTCTATAATTGATACACTTGGTAAATACTTAACACCAGCTTTAATAATTTTACTTGTAATTCTTATTACTAAAGGATTTTTTATACCTATTGGAAATATAGTTGAAACTGATGCTATTAATGTTTTCCCATCTGCTTTGCTAGAGGGATATCAAACAATGGATGCTATAGCTGCTCTATTATTTGCAGGTATAATAACTGATTCATTAAAAAATAAAGGATACAAAGATAATCAAATGTCTACTATGATATTAAAATCAAGTTTTGTTGCAATTATTGGGCTTGCTTTTGTTTATGGAGGACTAACTTATATAGGTGCTCAAACTGTCAACTTAGCATCAAGTGATATTGGAAAAACTACACTTCTAGTATTAATAGCTAAAAATATACTAGGTCAAATTGGCCCTATAGTAATTGGAGTTGCTATGGGTCTTGCATGTTTAACAACATCTATTGGATTATTAACATCAAGCTCAAAATTTTTTGAAAGAGTATCAAAGGGTAAGTTACCATATAATTTAAATGCTATTGTTATATCTATTATTAGCTTAGCAATCGCAACTCTAGGCGTTGATAAAATAATAGTTTTATCAATTCCAATACTTAATATATTATATCCTGTATCAATTACTTTAATTGCTACTACTCTTTTATCTAATATATTAAAAAATATTAATGCTATAAGATTTGGAGTTTATACTTCATTGATTTTTGGAATACTCTTTGAAATTCCTTTGATTAATTTAAGTTTTATTCCACTTTCAAATCTAGGATTTGGATGGGTACTTCCTACTATAATTTCAATAATAATAGGATACGTTATTTTTTCTCCTAGAAACAAAAATGCTATACAATTAGACTAAGTAAAATTTTTAGTTTGCAGTTCATAAAGCACAGTTTACAGCTTTTTATTTTTATAGGTATTAGGGAACATGGTTAAGTATAAAATCGATAATTAAAATTTGAGGAATATTTAATTAAGTATATACTTAATTAATGAGCTTCATTCTAAATTATAACTGAGTTCAATCTATTAAGTATCCAGTGATTAATATTAAAAACCTTGATTTGTTTTTCCATAATGTAACTTTTATGAAAAAACAAATCAAGGTTTTCCTTATTTACTATTTAACGTAAGCGCTTCAGAAAATGGCGTCTATAATTATTTTTAAGCAAATGATACCCTATCACTATAGAAATTA